>NZ_JBKFEY010000010.1:0-98660 GCF_046507575.1 Pontitalea aquivivens
TATAATTAGAGGCAGACACAATCCGTCGAGAATATCCAACGTGTAGGAATTTCCCTTTAATATCATTCGCTGACATACCATGACCGTCATCCTCAATGACAATCGTATCATTGGCGGCATCAATCGTAATCCATACGTTGTTGGCCTCAGCATCCCAAGCATTTGCAACCAACTCAGTGAGCGCAGCAGGAGTTGAACTATAAAGCCCAACACCCAAGTGGTTTATCACATTCAAATCAACTTCGAATTGAAAATTATGTTTATTTTGCAATGTCTAAACCTTCATAATGCTCTAGATGGTGCTGGATAGATTTTCCAATAACATAGCCCAAGCGTACAGGCACCGCATTCCCGATCAGCCTTCCGATCGAGGCGAATTCGGGAGAGGTTCCGGGCGCGACGAATTGATAATCGTCCGGAAAAGACTGAAGAATAGCCATTTCTCTCAGGGTTAAAGAACGATCTTGCTCCGGATGACCATAGCGGCCCGTCCCGAAGTTAAATGATTGTGTTGTCATTGTGCTTGACGGCTTATCCCATTCCATACGCCCATAGACACTCTTGAAAGATGCGCCTTGTGATTTTTTGTGGCAGGCAAGTATTAATTCGTCCGGCCAATCTTGCCAGGTGCCTCCCGGCTTAGAATGCCGGATTCTCTCCAGGTTAATCGGCGTGATAGAACGCGCTTTGTGCAAAGGATCTGTCTTGCTGGTTTCACCAGCTTTCAGGGGAGGAAGGTGTGAGATCGCATCTCGCACAGTCCTTGTCTCAACACCGAGTTCCTCAGGCGAAACGATCCTGACTGGGCCTAGCATTGAAGCCAGAAGCACCAGTCGTTTTCGACGCTGCGGCACTCCATAGGTTGAAGCATCAAGAACGCGATGAACTACATGATAGCCCAAGTCTGCCAGGCCATGGACGAATTCATCGAAAATCTCCTCGCGCTTCAGAACAGGTACGTTCTCCATGGTGACCAAGGTGGGTCTTAAATCCTTAACAACGCGCCCAAATTGGCGTAGCAAAGGCCATTTATTGCTTTTTTTTCTGTCACTTCCATTGCTCAACGTCGAAAATGGCTGGCACGGAGCACAACCAGCAATTAGGGAGTACTTTGGGTTCTTGAAGAACGACTCCAGTTCACTGGATTGCGTTTCAGCCAAATCCCGCCCCAGGAACTCTCCGCCAATATTGTGCGTGAATGGGAACTCGCATTTCGCATCAAAATCGAGGCCAGCGGCTATTTTTATGCCTGCTTGTTGAAGGCCGCAGGACAGACCTCCTGCACCACAGAACAAATCAATGGCTTGCACTTTGAAAGGCTCTGGGAACTGGGTGGTCATTTGCGTTATTCTTTTTTTGAGGTTGTGTTTTCAATGGTCTCCATTCTGGAGATGATGTCCGATGCAAGTCCTTCGTAGAGTGCCGCCTGCCTATCTCTGGCGGAACCCGGTCGTGGATTGCGTCGACGTATCCGGTCCGCCAACCAGAACAGAATTTTAGCAGCAGGATCGCGGACGGTTTCTGGCCGCATTGGGGGATACTTTTCCTCCAAGGCAACGATGATCTCCTGGGAGAGACTGCGGCGATTGTGGGCTGCCCTCTCTTCCATGCGCACCTTGAGCGGCGCGGGGATCATAAGTTTGAACTGTACCGATTCAGGATCTTTCATGCCGACACAATGGACAAATTTTGTCCTTGATGCTACGGACATTTTATGTCCTTACTTGCGGAGGTAGCATCAGAGGTGTCGATGAAACTCATACAGTTCAAGGTGAACCTCCCGGCCGACGTCAAAGCCTGGCTGGAAGATGAGGCAAAGAGAAACGTGCGTTCACAAGGGGCGCAGATCGTATCTTGCCTAAGAGCGGCCATGGCCGAGCAAACCTCCCCCGTAGAGCCACGCCAGTGATTTTCTCGTGGCTGCCGGCCCCACCTAGTCGGTTAGTTTAGGAGTCGTGCGGTGCCCCGTTCCCTTTCAAAGCTAGCGGTATCCAACAAGGAAGCGGCGCGGATGCTGTCGCTGTCCCTGCAGGACTTCCTCTTTCTCGTCGAACAAGGCGCGCTTCCCCCACCGATCCGACTTGGAAAGCATACCCTCTGGGTGGTGGGCGAGATCGAGGCCGTCCTGACGGGCTGCAAGATCGAGCCTGAGGCGTTTGTGGTATGAAGCGCCCCAATCTTCCTTATCTCGAATTCAAGACCGTCAAGGGCAGAACCTATATCTATTTTCGCAAGGGAAAATTCCGAGAGCGGCTGCCTGACGACCCTGACACCGAGGAATTCGCCTTAAAATACTGGGCCATTCGCAACGGGAAGAGCAAGCGGATCGTCAAGACAACGTGGGAAGCGCTGATCGTCAGCTACTATTCCAGTGCCGAGTTCAAGGAGCTGGCCGCTGGCACCAAGAAGAACTATCGCCGCCATTGCGAAGATATCCGTGAGAAGAACGGCTCCAAGGATGTGCGGCACTTCAAGCGCGCCGACGCGCTGCGTGTGCGGGATGAGTTGAAGGAGACTTGGTCGAAGGCCAATGAACGGATCGCCGTGCTGTCGATTCTGTTGCAGCGGGCGGTGGATCTTGAGTGGATCGAACGAAACCCGGTTGTGGGCATCCGCAAGCTGAAGGGGGCGGCCTATGAGGCTTGGCCTGCGGACAAGCTGGAAGCCTATGAGCGGTATTGCGACGAGCATGGCCTGCCGGTCGCCCGCACGATTTATGAGCTGGCGATCGGCACGGGCCAGCGGCTCGGGGATTGCGTGGCGATGAAGTGGGACGATTTCGACGGAGAGTATATGTCGGTCGTTCAGCAAAAGACGGGCGCGAAGATCGACGTTTACTGCCCCGCACGGTTACAGGCCTATCTTGCTCGGCTTCCCCGGCGCGGAAAGCACATTCTTGCCAAGACTGCGACCGAGCCACTTGGCAAGCGGCAGGTGCAGAAGGCCGTCGAGGACGTTCGAGAGGCGATTGGCGTCAAGAAAGGGGAGGGCAGGTTGGTGCCCCACGGATGGCGCTACACGGCGGCCAAAGAGATGGCCGATGCCGGTGTCGATATCCGCGACATCCAAGCCGTCACAGGGCACAAGACCCTTGAAATGGCCCAGAAATACGCCTCGGGCGCGGATTAGAAAAAGGCGTCGAAACGCGCTCAGCAGAAGCGGGAACGAAACCGCGACAAACCGGGAAAGTGCGAAACAAATTGCGAAACTTTGCCGGTGTCGCAGGATCAATCAAAGGAGAAACCAGAGAATGATCAATGATTTCAAAGTGGTGCGGGTGGAGGGACTTGAACCCCCACGCCTTGCGGCGCCAGAACCTAAATCTGGTGCGTCTACCAGTTTCGCCACACCCGCACTGACCGCCTTTTAGCAAGTGGCTGCGGCGGGCGCGAGGGGAAATTTGCGCCCGGGGCCTTTGCCTCCGGGGCCCGGGTATCGGCGCGCGCCAAGGGGGGGCGGGCCGGCGCTAAAGCCCCAGGTCGCGGAACAGGCCGGGGATCTGTTCGGGCAGGTCTTCGGCGATCAGGCCGGGGCCAAAGCGGCGCGCGGCCTCGGCATGCAGCCAGGTTGCGGTACCCGCCGCCGCCATGCCCGGCAGGCCGCGGGCCAGAAGCCCCGCGATCAGCCCCGCCAGCACATCGCCCGACCCGGCGGTGGCAAGCCAGGGCACCGCGCGCGCGCCGGTGGCATCATGCACGGCCGGATCCGCGCCGGGGGCCGCGATCACCGTCTGCGCGCCTTTCAGCAGCACCGTGCAGCCGGCCCGTTCCGCCGCCGCCGTCGTGGCCGTGATGCGCGCGTCAAGCGACGCCCCCGGCAGGGGTTCGGCCAGATCGGGGAAAAGCCGCGCGAATTCGCCCAGATGCGGGGTCAGGATCACGCCGGGGTGCAATTGGGTGAACAGATGGCCGGGGTCGTCTTCAAAGGCCGTCAACGCATCGGCATCCAGCACCGTGGGCCGTGTTCCCCATAGGGCGGCGGGCACCATTTCGCGCGCGCGCGCCAGCCCCAGCCCCGGACCCAGCAGAAGCGCCGTCAGCCGCCGGTCCTGCAGCAGGCCGCGCAGGGAAAAGGAATCGGGCAGGGCGGTCAGCATCACCGCCGTCAGTTGCGCCGCGTTTTCATCCTGCGCGCGCGGCGGGCAGGCCAGCGTCACCAGCCCCGCCCCCACGCGCAGCGCCGCCCGTGCCGCCAGCCGCGCCGCCCCGCCCCTGCCGGCCCCCCCCGACAGGATCAGCGCATGGCCGTGGTCGTATTTGTGCTGCGCCCCGGCCTTGGTCAGGGCCTGGCGCATCTGTTCGTTCAGCGTGATCGGATGGGGCATGAAACCTCCGGCACAGGGGGGCGGAAAATGTCGCTTACCATTGCCGATACCCCGTTGTCCTGAGGATTTGGTGAATGCCCCCCGTGCCGGGGCCGGTTCGGTGACCGGAATCGGTCGTGATGGCGCGCAATTGGGCGATGGTCACAAATTCAGTCATTTTGCCGCCCCCTGATTTCAATTTTTGCCCGATTTTCGCGCAACGTGCACAAATTTTAATCATGCGGGTGGGTTTTCCGCCGCCTGGCCCGATACGGCAAGGCTAACCGATTGCCGGGGGGCGGGGAAAGTGGTGACTGGGCTCAGAACGGAAGTCAGACGGAGTCGGCCGATGAAAAAGGTTGAGGCGATCATCAAGCCCTTCAAACTCGATGAGGTGAAAGAAGCGCTGCAAGAGGCCGGGATTCAGGGCCTTTCGGTGATCGAGGTCAAGGGCTTCGGCCGCCAGAAGGGCCATACCGAACTGTATCGCGGGGCGGAATATGTCGTCGACTTCCTGCCCAAGGTAAAGATCGAGATGGTCCTGCCCGACGATCTGGTCGAACCCGCGATCGAGGCGATCATCGCGGCCGCGCGCACCGAAAAGATCGGTGACGGCAAGATCTTCGTTTCGCCCGTCGAACAGGCGATCCGCATCCGCACCGGCGAAACCGGCGACGATGCGCTGTGATATCCGCGCCGTGATATCCGCGCCGTGAACCGGGCGCTGTGAAATCCCGGGCCGCGGCCCGGAACCCATGCTCTGATGAAAGGGTAGACCATGAGCAATATCAAGGATGTGCTCCAGCTGATCAAGGATGAGGACATCGCCTATGTCGATGTGCGCTTCACCGATCCCAAGGGCAAGCTGCAACATGTGACGCTGGATGTGGACCTGGTGGATGAGGACTTCTTTGAAGAAGGCTTCATGTTCGACGGATCGTCCATCGCGGGCTGGAAATCGATCGACCAGTCCGACATGAAGCTGATGCTGGATCCGGCTTCGGTCTATATCGATCCGTTCTATGCCGAAAAGACGCTGTGCGTGCATTGCAACGTGGTCGAACCCGACACCGGCGAACCCTATGCCCGCGATCCGCGCGGCACCGCGCTGAAGGCCGAGGCCTATCTGAAATCGACCGGCATCGGCGATACGGCCTTCTTCGGACCCGAGGCGGAATTCTTTGTCTTTGATGATGTGCGCTTTTCGGTCAGCCCGCAGAAGGTGGCGTATCAGATCGACGCGGTTGACGCGGCGTGGAACACCGACACCGAATATGAAATGGGCAACCAGGGCCACCGCGCGCCGCTGAAGGGGGGCTATTTCCCGGTCAACCCGATCGATGCGGGCCAGGATCTGCGGTCCGAAATGCTGTCGACGATGAAGCGGATGGGCATGAAGGTGGACAAGCACCACCATGAGGTCGCCACCGGCCAGCACGAACTGGGTCTGATCTTTGGCGGGCTGACCGAACAGGCCGACAACATCCAGAAATACAAATACGTCATCCACAACGTGGCCCATGCCTATGGCAAGTCGGTCACTTTCATGCCCAAGCCGATGAAGGGCGACAACGGGTCGGGCATGCATGTGAACATGTCGATCTGGAAGGACGGCAAGCCGCTGTTCGCCGGTGACAAATATGCCGACCTGTCGCAGGAGGCGCTGTGGTTCATCGGCGGCATCCTTAAACATGCCAAGGCGCTGAACGCGCTGACCAACCCGTCGACCAACAGCTACAAGCGGCTGATCCCGGGCTTTGAGGCCCCCGTTCTGCGCGCCTATTCGGCCCGCAACCGGTCCGGCTGCGTCCGTATTCCGTGGACCGAATCGCCCAAGGCCAAGCGCGTCGAGGCCCGCTTCCCCGATCCGGCGGCCAACCCCTACCTGGCCTTTGCCGCGCTGCTGATGGCCGGTCTGGACGGTATCCGCAACAAGATCGACCCGGGCCCGGCCTCGGACAAGGATCTGTACGACCTGCCGCCCGAGGAACTGGCCGAAATCCCGACCGTGTGCGGGTCCTTGCGTGAGGCGCTGGAAGAACTGGAAAAGGACATGGACTTCCTGCTGGCGGGCGATGTCTTCACCCGCGATCAGCTGGACGCCTATATCCGGCTGAAGTGGGAAGAGGTCTATGCCTATGAACACACCCCGCATCCGGTTGAATATGCGATGTATTATTCCTGCTAAGGGATCGAATGACCACGAAAGGGCGCCTTCGGGCGCCCTTTTTGTCTGGCGTCGGCGGTGGGGGGTCAGGCCGGGTCGTCGTAGCGGTGCAGCCCGCCTTTCGGGTCGCGCACCTGCCAGCCGCCGTCCGGGCCCCGGGTCAGATAGCCCGGCCCGATCGGCACCTTGCCGAACCCGCCGGGAATATCCAGTACATAGGTCGGCATCGCCAGCCCCGAGATGCGGCCCCGCAGCGCCGCCATGATCGCCTGACCCTCGGCAATCGTGGTGCGGAAATGCCCGGTGCCGCGCGCCAGATCGCAATGGTGCAGGTAATAGGGCTTGACCCGGTTGCGCACCAGCGCGCGGAACAGGTCGGCCAGGGTGTCGGCATCGGCATTCACGCCGCGCAACAGCACCGTCTGCGCCATCAGCGGCACCCCCGCATCCGCCAGCCGCGCCAGCGCCGCGCAGGCCGCGGGCGTCAGTTCACGCGCGTGGTTGGTGTGGATCACCATGCTGACCGCCGGGCGCACCCGCAGCGCCGCGATCAGCGCGGGCGTGATCCGCGCCGGCGCCACCACCGGCACGCGGGTATGAAAGCGCACCGCCCCGATATGCGGGATGTCCGCCAGCCGGGCCAGAATATCGCCGATGCGCCGCGCTGACAGGCTGAGCGGGTCGCCCCCGGTCAGGATCACCTCAAAGATCGCGGGGGTTGCGGCCAGATAGGCCATGACCGCATCCAGATCCTGCGCGGGCAGGGGGCCGTCGCTGCCCACGGTTTCGCGGCGAAAACAGAACCGGCAATAGACCTCGCAGCTTTGGGTGACATGCACGATCACCCGGTCGGGATAGCGATGCGTCAGCCCCGGCACCGGGCTGTGGGCGTGATCGCCGATCGGATCTGTCATCTCTTCGGGGCGGATCAGCGCCTCGCGCGGGTCGGGGACGAACTGCGCCGCAACCGGGTCCGCAACCGGGTCTGCGGCGGGGTCCGTGGCGGGGCCGGCGGCGATGGCGGCGCGCATGTCCGGCGTCAGGCGGATGCGGAACTGCGCCGCGATCGGGTCCAGCGCCACGGATTGATCGGCGCGCACCAGCCCGTCGCGGACCAGATCCGCAACGCTGACAGAGGCGCGACCGGCGGCACGACCGGCGGCACGACCGGCGGCGGTATCGGGCGGGGCATGGTTGCGCACGGGGCTGGCTGTCCTGTGACGGGTTGGGCCGCGGGCGCGGGCCTGCGGCGGATCGCTGCCCCCTTAGCGGGACGGGCGGCGCGGCGCAATCGGCAAGCGGCGGGATGGTGCGAATTGTGCGTATTGCGGGAAATGCGCGCCCTTCTGCGCACGCGTGAACAGATTTTGTTTGCGCCTGCAGAATTGCGGGTCGTGTATAGGGGACGCATGTTCCACCGGCCACTTTTCATCCGAATAGGAGTCTCTGTGATGAAATCCGTTCTTCTTGCTGCGGGTCTGGCCTTTGGCCTTGCCACCGCCGCAGTTGCCGCGCCGGAACAATATGTCCTGGACCCGAGCCACAGCCAGATCGTGTTCAGCTATGACCACCTGGGCTTTTCCACCACCACGGGCATGTTCTCGGGGTTTGAGGGCACGATCCGCTTCGATCAGGAAGACCCGGCCGCCTCGTCTGTCAGCGTGTCCTTTCCGGCCAGGTCGATGATCACCGGCTGGACCGCCCGGGACGAACATTTCATGTCGTCCGATTTCTTCGGTGCCGGCGATGACGAAATGGTCACCTTCACCTCGACCGCGATTGAGGTGACGGGCGAAAAGACCGCGCTGATCACCGGCGATCTGACGATCAATGGCGTGACCAGGGCGGTCGTGCTGGATGCGGCGCTGAACCAGGCGGGCCAGCATCCGATGGAAAACAAGCCCTGGGCGGGCTTCTCGGCCACCACATCGGTGCTGCGGTCGGATTTCAACCTGGGCATGTTCGCCCCCTATGTCAGCGACGAAGTCGCCATCCGGATCTCGATCGAGGCCGTCAAGGCCGAGTGATCGGGTCGTGTGTAAAGAGTGCTTTTCTTGTGCGTAATGAGTGCCGGCCGCCAGGGGAAACCCTGGCGGCTTTTTCAATTATATCAGCGTCATGTGGTGTGATCTTGCGGTGATGGATGTCCCCCGGGCGCGCGCCCGGATCAGATCGCGGGGGCGCTGTTGCCGGCGGTGGCGGGCACGGTGCGGATCGCGTGCAGGCGGATCGCAACCTCGACCGCAAAGCCCACGGTCGCCTCGTCGGGATAGCTGGCGCCCATGCCGAAATCACGCCGGTCCAGCGTGACGCGGCCCTGCATGTCGGCGCTGTCGCCCGCCACCGTCAGATGGAACGGCAGCGTCACCGGCACGCTGACCCCGCGCAGCGTCAGCATGCCGGTGGCCAGGTGGGTCGCGGCGCCTTGCGCGTCGTGGGGGCCCGTTACGGGGGCGATGGTTGCGGCAAAGACCGCGACGGGATGGCCGGCGGTATCGAAGAATTCCGCGCCCCTGGCCTGATCGCTGACGGCGCCCAGGGCAAGTGCGGTGGTATCGATGGTCACGCTGACCTGACCCGCGCCGGTCGCGGGATCAAAGTCGATCGCGGCGGTCCAGCGCGGCAGGTTGCCGGTGACGGCCGCGCCCATCTGGCGCAGGGTGAAATCCAGCGTGCCCCCGGCCACGGCCCAGGTGCCGGGCCGGGCGGCCTGCGGCATCGGGGTGACGGTGGCGGCGGCGGACTGATCCACGGGGGCGGCGGTCAGCACCGGGGCGGCGATGACCCCGGCCCACAGCGCCAGCGCCGCCAGCGGGGCCAGCACTGCGGCGCGATGACGTCCGGGCTGGCCCGCGGCCACGCCCCGCAGCATCCGCGCCAGCGTTGCATCGCGGTCGATCAGCGCATGTTTCAGCGCCCCCGCCACATGCAGCCCGATCGCGCCGTAAAGCACCCAGGCCGCGCCGGCATGGATCAGCCCCGCGGCATGGGCCAGTCCCGCCGATTGCGGCACGAAGGGCAGGCCCTGGCCCAGTGGCCACAGGATCGGCGCATAGCCCGCCTGTGCCGCGTGATGCACCCAGCCCGAGGCGGGCATCACCAGCATCGCGCCGTAAAGCGCCCAGTGCACGACCTCGGCCAGGGTGGTTTCCAGCCGCCGGCCGGGGTTCAGGGCGGCGGGGTGGTGCTGTGTCAGCGCCCAGAGGATGCGCGCAAGGGCCACGCCAAAGGCCGCGACGCCGATGGTCTTGTGCAGCGAATAGATGCGGATCGCGGCGGCGGCCTGCGCATCCGATCCGGTGGGCAGGCCGGCGCCGTAAAGCCCAAGGGCGATGGCGGCGGCGATCAGCAGCGCGCTCAGCCAGTGAAAGGCGCGCGCGATGCCGCCATAGCTTTGGGGGGTGTTGGACAGCATGGGATTTCGGATCCGGTATGAAGGCGATGTCCGGCGCAGGTTAGGCGCGCGCGCCCGTCGCGCCCATTGCCGCAGGCGCACAGCGGTTGTGCGGCACGGGGCCTGTGCGGCGCGGGGCCTGTTGCGGCGCGGGGCCTGTTGCGGCACGGGGCCTGTGCGGCACGGGACGAAGTTGTGCGGGCGATCATGCGCTGGGATGTTGTGCAGGGGGGGCAGGTTCGCTAGACCGGGGCAAATCTGGTGCAGGCCGATCAGGGCCAGAGGAGGATCGCATGAGCAGGGCATTCGTATTTCCGGGGCAGGGCGCGCAGGCCATCGGCATGGGCCGCGCCCTGGCCGAGGCCTATCCCGCCGCGCGCGCGGTGTTTGATGAGGTGGACGCGGCGCTGGGGGAAAAGCTGTCGGCGCTGATCTGGGACGGGGACGCGGCGGAACTGACGCTGACCGCCAATGCCCAGCCCGCGCTGATGGCGACCTCGATCGCGGCGCTGCGCGCGCTGGAGGCCGAGGGCTTTGCGGTGACGGATGCGGCCTGTGTCGCGGGGCATAGCCTTGGCGAATATTCCGCGCTGTGCGCGGCGGGGGCGCTGAGCCTGTCGGATACCGCCCGGCTGTTGCGGTTGCGCGGGCAGGCGATGCAATCGGCGGTGCCGGTGGGCGTGGGCGCGATGGCCGCGCTTCTGGGGCTGGATTTCGAAACCGCCACCGCGGTCGCGGCCGAGGCCGCGCAGGGGCAGGTCTGCCAGGCCGCGAATGACAACGATCCCGCGCAGGTGGTGGTGTCGGGTCACAAGGCCGCCGTGGAACGCGCGGTCGAGATCGCCAGGGGCCGTGGCGCCAAGCGCGCGGTGATGTTGCCGGTGTCCGCGCCTTTCCATTGCGTGCTGATGCAGCCCGCCGCCGATGCGATGGCCGCGGCCCTGGCCGATGTGGCGATTGCCGCGCCCGCCGTGCCGCTGGTGGCCAATGTGCGCGCCGGGGCGGTCAGTGATCCGGAGCTGATCCGCAAGCTGTTGGTGGAACAGGTCACCGGGTCGGTGCGCTGGCGTGAATCGGTGGTCTGGATGGTCGGTCAGGGTGTGACCGAGTTCTGGGAAATCGGCGCGGGCAAGGCGTTGTCGGGCATGATCCGGCGCATCGCGCGCGAGGCCGAGTGCAAGGCCGTGGGCACGCCCGAGGATATTGCGGCGCTGAAGGGATGAGGGCTTGCCCGTGGCTGGCCGCCGGGGGCTTCGTGCCCCCGGACCCCCGCGGGATATTTGGACAAAGCCGAAGGCTGGCCCTGTGCGCCCTGGCGCGGGCGGGCAAATCTGTAGTCAAGGGGCGCGGGCGCTGGTATGAGGCGCGCAAGCTGTCGAACGGGGGACATCATGTTTGATCTGACGGGAAAATGCGCGCTGGTTACCGGGGCCTCGGGCGGTATCGGGGGCGAGATCGCGCGGGCGCTGCACGGGGCGGGGGCCACGGTGGCCCTGTCGGGCACGCGTGAGGCGCCGTTGCGCGAGTTGGCCGGGGAACTGGGCGCGCGGGCGCATGTGGTGGTGGCGAACCTGTCGGACCCGGACTCGGTCGAGGCGCTGCCGAAGGCCGCCATCGAGGCGATGGGGGCGTTGGACATTCTGGTCAACAATGCCGGGATCACCCGCGACAATCTGTTCATGCGGATGTCGGATGAGGAATGGCAGTCGGTGATCGATGTCAACCTGACATCAGGTTTCCGGCTGATGCGCGGGGTCTTGCGCGGCATGATGAAGGCGCGCTGGGGGCGGATCGTCAACATCACTTCGATCGTGGGGCAGACCGGCAACCCCGGGCAGGGCAATTATGCCGCGGCCAAGGCGGGGCTGGTGGGCATGTCGAAAAGTCTGGCGCAAGAGGTGGCCAGCCGTGGCATCACCGTGAACTGCGTGGCGCCGGGGTTCATCGCCACCGCCATGACCGACAAGCTGAACGACGAGCAAAAGGCGCGGATTGCCGCGCAGATCCCCGCCGGGCGCATGGGCACGCCGGCCGAAATCGCCGCTGCGGTGCTGTATCTGGCCAGCCCCGAGGCGGGGTATGTGACCGGCGCGACGCTGCATGTGAACGGCGGAATGGCCATGGTCTGAGCCACCGTCCGCCGCTTGCGAAACGGCTTGCCTTGGGGCATGACTGTGCTATTAGCGGCGGGACTTGCCGGGGGGCGATCCTTCGGCTGCCTTGCGCAAGCGGGGCGCTTGAGCCGCTCGGAACGAGCAAGGAAGTGACAGGGCCGCGGCCCTCGAATTTGAGGAATGAACATGAGCGACATCGCTGATCGCGTGAAGAAGATCGTCGTGGAGCATCTGGGCGTGGAAGAGGACAAGGTCACCGAGACCGCGTCCTTCATCGACGATCTGGGCGCCGACAGCCTGGATACCGTGGAACTGGTCATGGCCTTCGAGGAAGAGTTCGGCATCGAGATCCCCGATGACGCCGCCGAGACCATCCAGACCTTTGGCGATGCGGTGAAGTTCATCTCGGAAGCCGTCTGATCGTCTGCCGATCGGAACTTGCGGCGCCCCTTGGGGCGCCGTTTTCATTTTGGGCTTTCCGAGGGCGCGCGGCTTTGGCAGGCTGTGGCCGCGGGGCGGCAGACTGGGGCGGCAGACTGGGGGGGGGGCGTGATGCGGGCTTTCGTGGCCATCGAACTGCCCGGGGCGGTGGTCGACCAGATCGTCGCCTTGCAAGAGCATTTGCGCGCGGGCCGTCCTGTCGAGGCCGACAATCTGCATCTGACGCTGGCCTTTCTGGGCGATCAGAGCGACAGCGCCATGGTGGCGGTGGATGAGGCGTTGCAGGCCCTGCGCGCGCCGGGATTCGATCTGGAACTGGCCGGGATCGACACGTTCGGCGGTGATGCGCCGCATGTGGTCTGTCTGGGCGCGCGGCCCAATCCGGCGCTGGAGGCGTTGCATCGCAAGGTGATGGCGGCGCTGCGCGGGGCGGGGCTGGATCTGGGGCGGGTGCGATTTCGCCCGCATGTGACGCTGGCGCGGTTCGGCCGGGGGCTGGACGGGGGGGAACGCGACCGGCTGGGGCGGTTCCTGTCGGCCCGGGCCGATGCGCATCTGCCGCCGTTTCGGGTGGATCATTTCACGCTGTATCGCTCGATCCTGGGCAAGGGGGCGCCGGTGCATCAGGCGCTGGCCGATTATCCGCTGGGGGCGGTGGGCTGAGGCGGGCTTTGGCCGGGTGCCCCGATCTGTTGGCCCGATCTGTTGCCCCGATCTGTTGCCCGGATCTGTTGCGTGGTGGGCCGGGCGCGTGTATCAACGCGCGGCAGAGGGTTAACCGGAGAGGTCGGGCATGCGTCGGGTTGTTGTCACGGGGTTGGGGATGGTCACGCCGCTGGCTTGCGGGGTCGAGGAAACCTGGTCGCGGCTTCTGGCCGGGCAATCGGGTGCGGGGCCGATCACGCGGTTCGACGCCGGCAACGTGGTGACGAAATACGCCTGCGAGATTCCGTTCGGCGATGGCAGCGACGGCACCTTCAACCCTGACGACTGGATGGAGCCGAAAGAGCGTCGCAAGGTCGATGATTTCATCCTGTATGGCATGGCCGCGGCCGATCAGGCGGTGCGCGATGCGGGCTGGATGCCGCAGGATGAGGAAAGCCGCCTGCGCACGGGGGTGATGATCGGGTCCGGCATCGGCGGGCTGAGTTCAATCGCGGAGACGGCGGTGCTGATCAGGGAAAAGGGTCCCAGGCGGGTCAGCCCCTTTTTCATTCCGGGGGCGCTGATCAACCTGATCTCGGGGCAGGTCAGCATCCGTTACGGGTTCAAGGGGCCGAACCACGCGGTGGTGACGGCCTGTTCCACCGGCGCGCATGCGATCGGCGATGCGGCGCGGCTGATCATGCTGGGCGATGCCGATGTGATGCTGGCGGGGGGCGCGGAAAGCCCGATTTCGGAAATCGGGATCGCGGGGTTCAACGCCTGCAAGGCGCTGTCGACCAAGCGTGCCGAGGATCCGGCAGCGGCCAGCCGCCCCTATGACGCGGACCGCGACGGGTTCGTGATGGGCGAGGGCGCGGGCGTCGTGGTGCTGGAGGAATATGAACATGCCAAGGCGCGCGGGGCCAGGATTTACGCCGAGGTGCTGGGCTATGGCCTGTCGGGCGATGCCTATCACATCACCGCGCCGTCCGAGGATGGCGATGGCGGGTTCCGGTCGATGAGTGCGGCGATCGCACGCGCCGGGATCACCCCGGCCGATATCGATTACATCAACGCGCATGGCACCAGCACCATGGCCGACACGATCGAACTGGGCGCGGTCGAGCGGCTGATGGGCGATGCGGCATCCAGGGCCACGATGTCGTCTACCAAATCGAGCATCGGGCACCTGCTGGGCGCGGCCGGCGCGGTCGAGGCGATCTTCTGCGTGCTGGCGATCCGCGACCAGATCGCGCCGCCGACGCTGAACCTGGACAATCCGGCGGTCGAGGCCAGGCTGGATCTGGCGCCGCTGAAGGCGGTCAGGCGCGAAATCAACGTGGCGCTGTCCAACAGCTTCGGTTTTGGCGGAACGAATGCGAGCCTGGTGCTGGGCAAGGTCCGCGGCTGATGTGGCGTCACATCGTATCGAATTTTCTGACGGTTCTGGTGGTGGTGCTGATCGCCGTGGGCGGGGCTGTCGCCTGGGCGAAGAAGCAGTATCAGGACCCCGGACCGCTGGCGCAGGCGGTGTGTCTGCAGGTTGGGCGCGGGGCGAGTTTCTCGGCCGTGTCCGATGATCTGGTGGCGCAGGGCGCGATCGGGTCGGGCTATATCTTCCGGGCGGGGGCGGATTATGCGGGCAAGGCGGATGACCTGAAATTCGGGTCCTATCTGATCCGGCCCGGGGCCTCGATGGCGCAGATCGTCGATCAGATCACGGCGGGGGGGCCATCGACCTGCGGGACCGAGGTGAACTTTCGCATCGGGGTCAATGCCAATGACGTGATCCTGCGCGCGCTGGACCCGGCCACGGGGCGCTATGTCGAGAAGGTGAAGTTCGACCCGGCGGCGGAAGCGGCACCGGCGGAATTCCTGGACGAGGCGGCGAAGGCGGATACCCGGCTGCGGGTGACGCTGGCCGAGGGGGCGACCAGCTGGCAGGTGGTCGAGGCGCTGAAGCGCGCGGATTTCCTGACCGGCGATGTGGCCGAGATCCCGGCCGAAGGCAGCCTGGCGCCCGACAGCTATGAGGTGGCGCGCGGGTCCGAACGCGCGGCGCTGCTGGCGGAAATGCAGCGGCGTCAGGCGGTTATCCTGGAAACGGCCTGGGCGGCGCGGGCCGGGGATCTGCCCTATCAGACGCCGGAACAGGCGCTGACCATGGCCTCGATCGTGGAAAAGGAAACCGGGGTGGCGGACGAACGCCGCCAGGTGGCCAGCGTCTTTGTCAACCGGCTGGAGCGGGGGATGCGGCTGCAGACGGACCCGACGGTGATCTATGGTGTGACCGAGGGCAAGGGCGTGCTGGGCCGCGGCCTGCGGCGCAGCGAACTGGACCGGGCGACACCCTACAACACCTATGTCATCGAAGGCCTGCCGCCGACGCCGATCGCCAACCCGGGGAAGGCCGCGATCGAGGCGGCGCTGAACCCGGATCAGACCGAATACCTGTTCTTTGTGGCCGATGGCACGGGCGGGCATGCGTTCGCGGTGACGCTGGACGAGCACAACCGCAACGTGGCGCGCTGGCGCGAGATCGAGGCGCAGCAACAGCAGGAAACGCCCGCAGGGAATTGATAATGTTGAAAAACCCGGGGTTTGACCCCGGGTTTTTTCGGGACGCGCGGTACAACCCTGAATTTAGGGCTTGACTTTGCGAACGCCCTAAGGTAGATATATGACATGCTAGGAGAAGTGGGCAAGCGGCACGGGGAAACCCGGCGCCGCTTTTTCATTTCGCTCGTGCGGAACAGGCATGAGAGGCGGGACCAGCACATATGAAAATGACTTTCTCGGATGAGGAAGCGGCTCCGGCGGATTTGCTGGCGGAGACGGAAGTTCTGTATCGGGAGATCGCCGCCGAGCTTGCGGCCGCCATGGACCGGGTCCGGCGGGGCGAGATCGGCGAGGCCAGGGCCGCCATGCAGGCGGTCAAGGACCTGCGCGCGGCCTTCCAGATGGTGATGGATGAAAGGACCAGGGTTGAGAAACTCCGCAAACAGGTTGCAGGATGCGTCCGCGATCACGCGCTTGATTTCGACGCGGCGCGCGATGAGATCGGGCGCCGTCTGGCTTGCCTGCGCGACGCCGCAGGAGGTTGATGGCTTTCTGGACGGGCTGGGGGACAATGCGCTTCTGGCCCTGCCGTGGATCTTTGAATTCTGGGCGCTGCCGCATCAGTTGCCGCCCGAGGGGGCCTGGAAAAGCTGGGTGATCATGGGCGGGCGTGGTGCGGGCAAGACCCGGGCCGGGGCGGAATGGGTGCGCGCGCAGGTGGAAGGCGCGGGCCCCACGGACCCCGGCCCGGCGCGGCGGGTGGCGCTGGTGGGGGAAACCTTCGACCAGGTGCGCGATGTGATGGTGTTTGGCGACAGCGGCATCCTGGCCTGTTCGCCCCCCGACCGGCGGCCCGAGTGGGAGGCGGGGCGGCGGCGGTTGATCTGGCCCAATGGCGCGACGGCGCAGGCGTTTTCGGCGCATGAGCCCGAGGCGCTGCGGGGGCCGCAATTCGATGCGGCCTGGGCCGATGAGCTGGCCAAGTGGAAGAAGGCCGAGGAGACCTGGGACATGCTGCAGTTCGCGCTGCGGCTGGGCGATCATCCGCAGCAGGTCATCACCACCACGCCGCGCAATGTGGGGGTGCTGAAGGCGATCCTGAAGAACCCGTCCACGGTGGTGACGCATGCGCCGACCGAGGCGAACCGGGCCTATCTGGCGGCGTCTTTCCTGGAGGAGGTGCAGGCGCGTTATGCCGGCACGCGGCTGGGCCGGCAGGAACTGGAGGGGGTGTTGCTGGAGGATGCCGAGGGCGCGCTGTGGACCACCGCCGCGCTGGAGGGGTGCCGTGTGGACCGCGCGCCCGATCTGGACCGGGTGGTGGTGGCGCTGGACCCGGCGGTCAGCGGTCATGCCGGGTCGGATGAATGCGGGATCGTGGTCGTGGGGGCGGTGACGCGGGGCCCGGCGCAGGATTGGCGGGCCTTCGTGCTGGAGGATGCATCGGTCCGCGGGCGGCCCACCGACTGGGCGCGCGCGGCGATTGCGGTGATGGAGAAATATGGCGCCGAGCGGCTGGTGGCCGAGGTCAATCAGGGTGGTGATCTGGTGGAAAGCGTGATCCGCCAGATCGACCCGCTGGTGCCGTTTCGCGCGCTGCGGGCGGGCCGGGGCAAGGGGGTGCGGGCCGAGCCGGTGGCGGCGCTGTATGAACAGGGGCGGGTCAGGCATCTGCGGTCGGCGCGGCTGGGCGCGCTGGAGGATCAGATGTGCCGCATGACGGTGCAGGGCTATGCCGGGCGCGGATCGCCCGACCGGGTGGATGCGCTGGTCTGGGCGCTGCATGAGCTGATCATCGAGCCCGCCGCGCACTGGCGCCGCCCACAGGTGCGCAGGCTGTAGGCGCGACAGCAGGTTTCACGCGAGGGGCCGGTTTTCCGGCCCCTTTTTCATGCCCGGGCCCAGGGGCTGCGGTACGACGAGGAGATCGGGATGGTGATGCAATTCTTTCGCAAGGGGGGCGCGGGTGGCGCCCCCGAGGGGGCGGGCGCGCCCGAGCAGAAGGCCTCGGCCACGGGGCGGGTGGTGGCGCTGGCACATGGGGCGGGCCGCGTGGTCTGGAGCGCGCGGGACACCGCCAGCCTGACGCGCAATGGCTTTACCGGCAACCCGATCGGGTTTCGCTGCGTCAAGCTGATCGCCGAGGCGGCGGCGGCGGTGCCGCTTTTGTGCCAGGATGCCGGGCGGCGCTATGACCGGCATCCGATGCTTGATCTGATCCGGCGGCCCAATCCGGGCCAGGGGCGGGCCGAGCTGTTCGAGGCGCTGTATGGCCAGCTGCTGTTGTCGGGCAATGGCTATCTGGAGGCGGTCGCGCCCGATCCGGGCCTGCCGCGCGAATTACATGTGCTGCGCGCCGACCGGATGAGCATCGTGCCGGGCGCGGATGGCTGGCCTGTGGCCTATGACTATACCGTCGGCGGGCGCCGGCATCGGTTCGACATGACCGGCCATCCCGATCCGATCTGCCACATCCGCAGCTTTCATCCGCAGGATGACCATTACGGCCTGTCGCCGATGCAGGCCGCGGCGGTGGCGATGGATGTGCACAACAGCGCCAGTGCCTGGTCAAAGGCGTTGCTGGACAATGCCGCGCGGCCCAGTGGCGCGATCATCTATCGCGGCGCGGATGGGCAGGGCACGCTGTCGCCCGAACAATATGACCGGCTGGTCTTTGAGATGGAGACCCACCATCAGGGCGCGCGCAATGCCGGGCGGCCGATGCTGCTGGAAGGGGGGCTGGACTGGAAGCCGATGGGGTTCAGCCCCTCGGACATGGAGTTTCACCAGACCAAGGTGGCGGCGGCGCGGGAAATCGCGGTGGCCTTTGGCGTGCCGCCGATGCTGTTGGGCATTCCGGGCGATGCCACCTATGCCAATTACGCCGAGGCGCATCGGGCGTTCTACCGGCTGACGGTGCTGCCGCTGGCGACACGGGTCACGGCGGCGGTGGCGTGGTGGTTGTCGGCGCATCTGGGGCAGGTGGTCGAGCTGCGGCCCGATCCCGACCAGATCCCGGCGCTGGCGACCGAACGCGACGCGCAATGGAAGCGGGTCGGCGAGGCGACCTTTCTGACGCAGGCGGAAAAACGCGCGATCCTGGGGCTGCCGCCCGCAGCGGAGGATTGAGATGGCCGAGGGCGGGTCTCGTTATCTCAAGGAGCCGTTCGAGATTCACGAACAGCGATTTGAGGCGACCGAGCGGATCATGGAGCTGCAGTTCAGCCAGGTGGACCGGCGGCTGGGCCGGATCGAGGCGCTGATCGAGGGGCTGGAGCGGCGGTTGTGGATGACGGTCTATGGCGTCGTGGCGGTGATCCTGACGCAGGCGGTTCAGGGCATTCTGGAATATGCCCCAAGGTAGGAAAATCACATGTATACAGCGGAATATGGGCTGGAGTTGAAGTTTTGCCAGCAGGGCGCGGTGCAGCTGGAGGGGCTTTGGATCGAAGGCTATGCCAGCCTGTTCGGGCTGGCCGATCAGGGCGGCGATGTGGTGCAGCGCGGGGCCTATGCGCGGTCGCTGGAACGGATCGCGGCGCGGGGCGGATCGGTCAAGATGCTGTGGCAGCATGATCCGGGCGAACCGATCGGGATCTGGGAAGAGATCCGCGAGGACGACCGTGGGCTGTTTGTCCGGGGGCGGCTGTTGCCCGAGGTGGCCCGCGCCCGCGAGGCGGCGGCGCTGATCGCGGCGGGGGCGATTGACGGGCTGTCGATCGGCTATCGCACGATCGCGGCGGGAAAGGATGCCCAGGGCCGACGCAGCCTGATGGAACTTGAACTGTGGGAAGTGTCGCTGGTGACCTTTCCGATGCTGCGCGAGGCGCGGGTGGCGGCCAAGGCCGGGGACATTGTCGGGGACCGGGCCGGGGCTGCGTTGCAGGACCTGGCGGCGGCGCTGCGTGCGGCGACGGCCAGCCTGGCGGATCGCTGAGGCGTGTGGATTTTTCCAACCATCGAGATGGAGGCAAGATGAAGACCGAGATCGGGGCCGGGGCCGGTATGCCCATGGCTGAAGGCCCGGAGGCAACCCGGGAAGTGGTGACCGAACTGGCCGGTTTCCTTAGGGAAGTCAAAGGCTTTCAGGATGATATCAAAGTGAAGTTTCAACAGCAGGAAGAGCGTTTGATCATGCTTCAGACCAAGACCATGACCACCGGGCGTCCGGCCCTTTCCGCCGCCGCCCATGATGAGGCGCCGCATCTGAAGGCCTTTGGCGCCTATCTGCGCACCGGCGATGATGATGGGCTGCGCGGCCTTGTGCTGGAGGGCAAGGCGCTGAATACGCAGGTGGCGGCCGAGGGCGGCTATCTGGTGGATCCGCAGACATCCGAGGCGATCCGGGGCGTGCTGAAGGCCACCGCCTCGATCCGTCAGATCGCCAATGTGGTGAATGTCGAGGCGAGCTCGTTCGATGTGCTGGTGGACCATTCCGAGATGGGCTCGGGCTGGGCCACCGAGACGGCCAGCCTGACCGAGACCGGCACGCCGCAGATCGACCGGATCAGCATTCCGCTGCACGAACTGTCGGCAATGCCCAAGGCCAGCCAGCGGCTGCTGGATGACAGTGCCTTTGACATCGAGGGCTGGCTGGCCGACCGCATCGCCGACAGGTTCGCCCGCGCCGAGGCGGCGGCCTTTGTCGTGGGCGACGGCGTGGACAAGCCACGGGGCTTTCTGACCCATGCCACCGTGCCCGAGGACAGCTGGAGCTGGGGCAACCTGGGCTATGTCGCCACCGGCAATGAGGGCGATTTCGCCGCGACCAATGCCAGCGATGCGATCGTCGATCTGGTCTATGCGCTGGATGCCGAATACCGCGCCAATGCGACCTTCGTGATGAATTCCAAGACCGCCGGTGCGGTGCGCAAGATGAAGGATGCCGATGGCCGCTTCCTGTGGACCGACGGCTTGCAGGCGCATGAACCCGCGCGGCTGATGGGCTATCCGGTGCTGATCGCCGAGGACATGCCCGATATCGGCCCGGGCGCCAATGCGATTGCCTTTGGCGATTTCCGCAACGGTTACACGATTGCCGAGCGCCCCGATTTGCGGGTGCTGCGCGATCCTTTCTCGGCCAAGCCGCATGTGCTGTTCTATGCGTCCAAGCGCGTGGGCGGGGATGTCAGCGATTTCGCGGCGATCAAGGTGTTGAAGTTCGCCATCGCCTGAGGCTGGCGGATCGGGCCGGGGGGTGACCCCCGGTTTCGGGCGGGCGCGGGTTCGACCGCTGTCGTCTAGCTGCTCCCTCCGTCCGAGCGATGGCGGGAGGGTCCGCGCCCGATGCCCCGGGATCCCCGGGGAAGGATTTCAGGAGAGTTCCGATGATGCTGAACGAAGTGACGGCGGTGCCCGGCGCGGCGCTGCCGCTGGCGCAGTTTCGTGACCATTTGCGGCTGGGCACGGGCTTTGCCGATCCGGGCGCCGAGGATGCCGCGCTGGAAGCCTATCTGCGTGCGGCGATGGCCGCGATCGAGGGGCGGACCAGCAAGGTGCTGATGGCGCGCGAATTCGTGCTGGTGCTGGAGCGTTGGCGCGGTGAGGCCTGTCAGCCGCTGCCGGTGGCCCCGGTGCGCGCGCTGGGCGCGGTGCGGATGCGGGCGCGCGACGGCGCCGAGGTGCCGGTCGACCCGGCGCGCTACCGGCTGGTGGCGGATCTGGCACGGCCGCGGCTGCAGGCGGTGGGGGGCGCCTTGGCGGCGATCCCGCCGGGGGGCGTGGTCGAAATCGGCTTTACCGCGGGATTCGGGCCGGCCTGGGCGGATCTGCCGGTCGATCTGGCGCAGGCGGTGTTCCTGCTGGCGGCGCAGTATTACGAGCTGCGCCATGAAGGCATGGGCGCGGGCGGGGCGATGCCCTTTGGCGTGATGGCGCTGATCGAGCGTTGGCGCACGGTGCGCAGCCTGGGAAGCCGGGCATGAAGCCCCCCGTTCTGGCCCGCGCGCTGGTGCTGGAGGCGTCCGAGCGGGTCGCCGATGGCGCGGGGGGGGTTGATCTGGTCTGGCGCGCGCTGGGCACGCTTTGGGCCGAGGTCAGGCCCGGCACCGGGCGCGCGCGGGCGGGTGAGGTGGTGACGCTGGCCAGCGTTTCATTGCGCATCACGGTGCGGGCGGCGCCGGTGGGGGCGCCCGCGCGGCCCAGGCCGGATCAGCGTTTTCGTGAGGGCGCGCGGATCTTTCGCATCCTGGCCGTCACCGAGGCCGATCCGCGCGGCCATTACCTGGTCTGTTTTGCCCAAGAGGAGGTGGCCGCATGAGCTATGGCATGGGCGCGGCGTTGCAGGCGGCGGTTTATCAGCGGCTGCGGGCGGATGCGCAGGTGGCGGGGCTGGTGGGCGATGCGGTGTTCGATGCGGTCCCGCCCGGGCCCGTGGCGGGGACCTATGTCAGCCTTGGCCCGGAAGATGTGCGCGATGCCTCGGATGTCAGCGGAGCCGGGGCGGAACATGATTTCACCGTTTCGGTGATCACGGATGCGGCGGGCTTTCAGGCCGCCAAGGCGGTGGCGGCGGCGGTGTCGGATGCACTGGCGGGCGCGGCGCTGACGCTGACGCGCGGGCGGGTCGTGGGGATCTGGTTCCTGCGCGCGCGGGCGCGGCGGGTGGACACGGGCGCGCTGCGGCGCATCGATCTGGTGTTTCGCGCCCGGCTGGAGGGCTGAGCGCGCTTTGGGCTGGCCCGGGGGCGGGCCTTTCATCATTCAATCGGAGAGACGACATGGCGGCGCAGAACGGCAAGGACCTTCTGATCAAGCTCGACCTGAACGGGGGCGGGCAGTTTGAGACCATCGCGGGGCTGCGCGCCACGCGGATCAGCTTCAACGCGGAAACGGTGGATGTGACCAGCCTGGAATCGCAGGGCGGATGGCGCGAATTGCTGGGCGGCGCGGGGGTGCGATCGGCGGCGGTTTCGGGGTCGGGCGTGTTTCGTGATGCCGCGACGGATGAACGCGCGCGGCAGATCTTTTTCGACGGCGAGGTGCCGCAGTTCCAGGTCATCATTCCCGATTTCGGCATCGTGCAGGGGCCCTTCATGATCACGGCGATCGAATATGCGGGCAGCCACAACGGCGAGGCCACCTATGAGCTGAGCATGGCCTCGGCCGGTGCCCTGAGCTTTGCGGCGATCTGATGGCGAACCCTTGGGCAGGAGAGGTGGCGGTCTGGCTGGATGGCCGGCGCCATGTGGCCAGGCTGACGCTGGGGGCCCTGGCCGAGCTGGAGGCGGAGCTGGCCGAAGGCAGCATGATCGCCATGGTGGAGCGCCTTGAGGCGGGCGCGTTCAGCACGCGCGATGTGCTGGCGCTGTTGGTGGCGGGGCTGCGTGGCGGGGGCTGGCAGGGCACGGCCGAGGATCTGCGCACGGTCGAGATCGGCGGTGGCCCGGTCGAGGCGGCGCGGGTGGCGGCGACGTTGCTGGCGCGGGCCTTCACGGTTCCGGGATCGGGGCCGGGATCGGGGCCGGGAATGGGGCCGGGGCGGCGATGAGCGGGCTGGATTGGCCGGGGCTGATGCGGGTGGGCATCCGCGGGCTTGGGCTTGCGCCTGCGGCCTTCTGGCGGCTGACGCCCGCGGAACTGGCGCTGATGCTGGGCGAGGTGGCTGGCGCGCCGCCCCTGACACGCGCGCGGCTGGAGGAGCTGGCCGCGCGGTGGCCGGATGCGGTTGGGCCGGATGGTGGGAAAGGAACAGGTGATGATCGAGGTGGACGGGCTGGACAGTCTGGGCCAGCAGGCGGCGGCGCTTGAGCGTGGTCTGGGCGGGGCCGAGGCAATGGCGGGGGCCTTCAATGCCGAACTGGGGCGCATGCGTGAAAGCCTGGTGTTCACCGGGCGCGAGGCTGGCGTTCTGAGCAACAGCCTTGGGCGGGGCCTGCGGCGCGCCTTTGACGGGTTGGTCTTTGACGGGATGAAGCTGTCGGATGCGTTGCAGGGCGTGGCGCGGACGATGGCCGACAGCGTCTATGGCGTGGCGATGCGGCCGGTGCAGAGCGCGCTGGGCGGGGCGATCGTGCAGGGGGTGAACGACATGCTTGGCGGGCTGATGCCCTTTGCCGCGGGCGGGGCCTTTGCGCAGGGGCGGGTGATGCCCTTTGCCAGGGGGGGCGTCGTATCCTCGCCGGTGACGTTCCCGATGCGGGGCGGGCGTGGGCTGATGGGCGAGGCGGGCCCCGAGGCGATCATGCCGCTGGCGCGCGGGCCTGACGGGCGTCTGGGGGTGCAGGCCGCGGGCGGGGGACGTGCGGTCAGCGTGGTGATGAACATCACCACCCCCGATGTCGCGGGTTTCGCCCGCAGCCAGAGCCAGATCGCGGCACAGCTGTCGCGCGCGCTGGCGCGTGGCGATCGCAACCGTTGAGGAGAACATCATGGCCTTTCACGAAATCCGCTTTCCCGCGAACCTGAGCTTTGGGTCGATCGGGGGCCCCGAGCGGCGCACCGAAATCGTCACCCTGTCCAATGGCTATGAAGAGCGCAACAGCCCCTGGGCCCATTCGCGCCGGCGCTATGATGCGGGTGTCGGGCTGCGCGGTCTGGACGATGTGGAGGCGCTGATCGCCTTTTTCGAGGCGCGGCAGGGACAGCTGCACGGCTTTCGCTGGAAGGACTGGGCGGATTACAAATCCTGCCTGGCCTCGGGGGTGGTGGGGTTCGAGGATCAGCGCATCGGCACCGGCGACGGGGTCACCACGGCGTTCCAGCTGGTCAAGACCTATGTCTCGGGCGGGGTCAGCTATGTGCGCCCGATTGCCAAGCCGGTGGCGGGCAGCGTGCGGGTGGGGCTGCAGGGCGATCATCAGGCCGAGGCGGTGAGTTTCGGGGTCGATCCGGCGACGGGGGTGGTCACCTTTGCCGAGGCGCCGCCCCCGGGCGCGCGGGTGACGGCGGGGTTCGAATTCGATGTGCCGGTGCGGTTTGATACCGACCGGATCCAGGTTTCGGTCGCCTCGTTCCAGGCGGGCGACCTGCCGCAGGTTCCGGTGATCGAGGTGCGGCTGTGAACGGGTTTTCCAAAGGGGTGCGGGCCCATCTGGCCACGGGGGCGACGACACTGGCGCGGGCCTGGGAAATCCGGCGCCGCGACGGGCGGGTGCTGGGGTTTACCGATCATGACCGGGTGCTGCGCCTTGAGGGCGTGGACTTTGTCCCCGACAGCGGCATGACGGCGCAGGCGTTGCAGCAGACGACGGGGCTGTCGGTGGACAATACCGAGGCGCTGGGCGCGTTGCGGTCGGAGGCGATCTGCGAGGCCGACCTGCTGGCGGGGCGCTATGACGGGGCCGAGGTGCGGATCTGGCTGGTGAACTGGGCCGATCCGGGCGACCGGGCGCTGATATTTCGTGGACATCTGGGCGAGGTGGCGCGGGCCGGGGGCGCGTTCCGGGCCGAGTTGCGGGGCCTGGGCGAGGCTTTGGGTGCCGAAACCGGGCGGATCTATCATCCGGCCTGTGCCGCGGTTCTGGGCGATGTGCAGTGCCGCTTTGACCTGGGCAGGCCGGGTTATGCGGTGGAGCGGGTGGTCGAGGCGGTGACCGGGTCGCAGCTGTTCCGGTTTGCGCAGATGGCGGGTTTCACCGATCGCTGGTTCGAGAAGGGCCGGTTCGAGGTGCTGGATGGGGTTGCGGCGGGGCTGGACGGGGTGGTCAAGAACGACCGGCTGGACGCGGATGGCGCGCGCACGGTGGAGCTGTGGCAGCGGCTGGGGGCGGCGGTGGCGCCGGGCGACCGGGTACGGATCGTGGCGGGCTGTGACCGGCAGGCCGATACCTGCCGGCTGAAGTTTGCCAATTTCAACAATTTCCGCGGCTTTCCGCATATTCCGGGTGAAGACTGGCTGACCTCTTACCCGGTGTCGGGGCGCAGCAATGATGGCGGGAGCCTGTTCCGATGATCGGTCTTCGGGCAGAGGCGATTGCGCGCGACTGGCTGGGCACGCCCTATCTGCACCAGGGATCGGTCCGGGGGGTGGGGACGGATTGTCTGGGGTTGTTGCGCGGCATCTGGCGCACGCTTTACGGCACCGAGCCCGAGGCGGTGTCGCCTTATACGCCCGACTGGTCCGAACCGCAGCGGGCAGAGGTGTTGTGGGCGGCGGCGGTGCGCCATCTGGTGGCGCTGCCGGGATGCGTTCCGCAGGCCCCCGGCGAGGTGCTGCTGTTTCGGATGCGCGATGGTGCGGTCGCCAAACATCTGGGCATCACGGCCCGGATCGGTGCGGGGGCCAGTTTCATTCATGCCTATACCGGGCATGGGGTGATCGAAAGCCCGCTGTCGCGCCCCTGGCAGCGGCGGATCGTGGCGCGGTTCAATTTTCCTTCAGGAGCCTGATGATGGCGACGATATTGCTTTCAGCGGCGGGGGCCGCAATTGGCGCAGGTTTTGGCGGCACGGTGCTGGGCCTGTCCGGGGCGGTGATCGGGCGCGCGGTTGGCGCCACGCTGGGCCGGGCGATCGACCAGAAGCTGCTGGGCGGCGGGTCGGCCAGCATCGAGACGGGGCGGGTGGACCGGTTCCGCCTGACCAGCGCCTCGGAGGGGGAAGGGGTGGCGCGGCTGTGGGGGCGGATGCGGCTGCCCGGCCAGGTGATCTGGGCCACGCGCTTTATCGAGACGGCGCGGACCCAGAGTGGCGGCAAGGGCGCGCCGCGCCAGAGCGTGACGAGCTATGGCTATTCGGTCAGCCTGGCGCTGGCGCTGTGCGAGGGCGAGATCCTGCGCGTGGGGCGTATCTGGGCGGACGGGATCGAGCTGGCGCCGCGCGATCTGAACATGCGGGTCTATACGGGGGCCGAGGATCAGCTGCCCGATCCGAAGATCGAGGCGGTCGAGGGGGTGGGTCTGGCCCCGGCCTATCGTGGCATTGCCTATGTGGTGATCGAGAATCTGGCGCTGGAGCGGTTTGGCAATCGTGTGCCGCTGTTCAGCTTTGAGGTGGTGCGCCCCGCGCAGGGGCCGTTGGTGGACCCGTTGCCGGACCTGACCCGGGGCATCAGGGCGGTGGCGATGATCCCGGGCACGGGCGAATATGCGCTGGCGACGACGCCGGTGCATCACGATCTGGGCCTGGGCGAGAAGGTTTCGGTGAATGAAAACAGCCCCTCGGGGCGGACGGACCTGGAAACCTCATTGACGGCGCTGGGGGAAGAGCTGCCGAACTGTGGCGCGGTGTCGCTGGTGGTGTCGTGGTTCGGCGACGATCTGCGCTGCGGGCAGTGCCGGATCATGCCCAAGGTCGAGACGGTGGCGGTGGATGGCGTGCCGATGCCCTGGCGGGTTTCGGGGCTGGCACGGGGCGCGGCGCAAGAGGTGGCGCGGCTGGACGGGCGCCCGGTCTATGGCGGTACGCCGGCCGATGCCGCGGTGCTGGAGGCGATCGCGGCGCTGAAGGCGGCGGGGAAGGCGGTGACCTTCTATCCCTTCATCCTGATGGAGCAGCTGGCGGGCAATGGGTTGACCGACCCCTGGACGGGGGCCGCCGATCAGCCGGTGTTGCCCTGGCGCGGCCGGGTCACGCTGTCGGCCGCCCCCGGCCAGCCCGGCAGCCCCGATGAAACGGCGGCGGCGATGGCCGAGGTGGCGGCGTTCTTCGGCACGGCGGGGCCGGGGGATTTCGTGCCCGCATCGGCGACCGTGGCCTATGACGGGCCGCAGGAATGGTCATTTCGCCGTTTTATCCTGCATTACGCGCGGCTGTGCGCGATGGCGGGCGGGGTGGATGCCTTTTGCATCGGGTCCGAGATGCGGGCGCTGACGCAGATCCGGGGGCCGGGCAACAGCTTTCCCGCCGTGGCGGCGCTGCGCGCGCTGGCCGCGGATGTGCGCGCGATCCTGGGGCCGGACTGCAAGATCGGCTATGCCGCCGACTGGTCGGAATATTTCGGCTATCAGACCGAGGCGGGCGACAGGTTCTTTCACCTCGATCCGCTTTGGGCCGATGAGAACATCGATTTCATCGGCATCGACAATTACATGCCCCTGTCGGATTGGCGTTCGGGCGAGGATCATGCCGATGCCCGGTGGGGATCGATCTATAACCCCGACTACCTGCGCGCCAATGTCGAGGGCGGCGAGGGCTATGACTGGTTCTATGCTTCGCAGGCGCATCGGGATGCGCAGATCCGCACGCCGATCGAGGATCATCTGGGCGAGCCCTGGATCTGGCGCTACAAGGACATCCGCAGCTGGTGGGACACCCCCCATCACGAACGGATCGGGGGGGTGCGGCAGGCCGAGGCCAGCCCCTGGGTGCCGCGATCCAAGCCGGTGTGGTTTACGGAACTGGGCTGTGCCGCGGTGGACAGGGGCACGAATGAACCCAACAAGTTCCTGGATCCCAAAAGCTCGGAATCGCAGGTGCCGCATTATTCCGACGGGCGGCGCGATGAGCTGATCCAGATGCAGTATCTGCGGGTGATGACCGATTACTGGACAGACCCGGCGGCGAACCCGGTGTCCGAGGTCTATGGCGGGCCGATGGTGGATGTGGCGCGGTGCCATGTCTGGGCCTGGGATGCGCGGCCCTATCCGCAGTTTCCGGGGAATCGCGATCTGTGGTCGGATGGTGCGAACCATGCGCGCGGGCATTGGATTTCGGGCCGGGCCACGGCGCAGCCGCTGGCCAATGTGGTGGCCGAGATCTGCGGCGCGGCGGGGCTGGCGGATGTGGATGTCAGCGCGCTGCATGGGGTGGTGCGGGGCTATCAGCCGGCACCGGGCCTGAGCGGGCGGGCGTTGCTGCAGGGGCTGATGCTGGCCTATGGTTTCGATGCGGCCGAACGCGACGGGCGGCTGGTCTTTGCGATGCGCGACGGGCGTGTTGCGGCGCGGCTGGGTCCTGACAGCCTTGCGCTGGGCGAGGGGCCCGCGCTGGAGGCGGTGCGCGCGCCCGAGGCCGAGGTGGCCGGGCGGGTACGGCTGGCCTATGTCGAGGCGGATGGCGATTATGAGATCCGCGCGGTCGAGGCGCTGATGCCCGATGAGCGGGCCAGCGGTGTGGCGGGCACCGAACTGGCGCTGGCGCTGACGCGGTCCGAGGGGCACCGCATCGCCGAACGCTGGCTGGCCGAGGCGCGGGTGGCGCGTGATGGGGTTGCCTTTGCTTTGCCGCCATCATTGGGCCATCTGGGGCCGGGCGATGTGGTCGAGTTGACGCATCAGGGCCGCGCGCGGCGCTATCGCATCGACCGGGCCGAGGTTGCGGGCGTACGGCGTCTTGAGGCGGTGCGGGTCGAGCCGGGGATCTATCAGGCCTCTGACGAGGCGGAAGAGCGGGTTCTGCCCGTGCCCTTCGCTGCCCCGGTGCCGGTTCTGCCGGTGTTTCTGGATCTGCCGCTGCTGACCGGCGAGGAACTGCCCCATGTGCCGCATCTGGCGGTGGCGGCAACGCCCTGGCCGGGCAGTGTGGCGGTTTATTCCGCGCCCGAGGATGCGGGCTATGCGCTGAACCGGCTGATCGAGCGGCCGGCGGTGATCGGGCAGACGCTGGTGCCGCTGGCGGCGGCGCGGCCGGGCCTGTGGGACAGGGGCCCGGCGCTGCGGGTTCGGGTCAAGGGCGGCACGCTGGAGGCGGCATCCGCCGCGCGGGTTCTGGCGGGGGCGAATGTGCTGGCGATCGGCGACGGCAGTTCGGACCGCTGGGAGGTGATGCAATTCGCCGAAGCCCTGCCGGTGGAGCCGGGGGTGTGGGACATCTCGATGCGGCTGCGCGGTCAGGCGGGCAGCGATGCGATCCTGCCCGAGGTCTGGCCCGCGGGCAGCATGGTCGTGCTGATGGATGGCGCGCCGCAGCAGATCACGCTGGCGCCATCGGCACGCGATGTGTCGCGGCATTATCGCATCGGAACGGCGGCGCGGTCCTATGACGATCCGGCCTGTGTGCACCGGGTCGAGGCTTTCAAGGGGATCGGACTGCGGCCGCTGTCGCCCTGCCATCTGCGGGCGCAGCGGTCGGGGGCGGATTGGGGGATCCGCTGGGTGCGGCGCACGCGGACCGATGGCGACAGCTGGTCCGGGCTGGATGTGC
This sequence comes from Pontitalea aquivivens, assembly GCF_046507575.1. Taxonomy (NCBI): domain Bacteria; kingdom Pseudomonadati; phylum Pseudomonadota; class Alphaproteobacteria; order Rhodobacterales; family Paracoccaceae; genus Pontitalea; species Pontitalea aquivivens. Next base: position 29,646 of record NZ_JBKFEY010000010.1, read on the forward strand.
CGTTGGGCGAGGCGCGTGAGGCCTATCTGGTGCGCGTGCTGCAGGCGGGCGCGATCCGGCGCGAAGCGGTCACGACCGCGCCCGCCTGGAACTATACCGCGGCGATGCGCGAGAGCGATGGCCTGACGGGGGCCTTTGAAATTGCGGTTGCACAAATCTCTGAGGTCTTCGGGCCCGGACCATTCACAGGAGTCACGATCAATGACTGAGACGAACCGACTGGCGCTGCCGCTGTTGCAACCGGCGCAGGCGCAAAAGCATGTGACCGTGAACGAGGCGATGGTGCGGCTGGACGGGCTGGTGAACCTGGTGCTGCAATCGGTCACGCAGGTGGTGCCGCCGGGCGTGGTGGGCGATGGGGTCTGCTATGGCGTGCCCGTCGGCGCGGTCAATGCCTGGAGCGGGCAGGAGGGCAAGGTTGCGATCGGCACGAACGGGGGCTGGGTATTTGCGGCCCCGGGCTATGGCTGGCGCGGTTTCATTGCCGATCAGGGCCTGCAGGTAATGCACGATGGCGAGGATTGGGTGCCCGGGGCGCTGACCCTGTCGGCGCATGGGGCGGGACTGGTCGCGGGGTTGGCCGAGATCGATCATGTGGTGACGGCGGGGGACGTTTCGGTGACGCAGGCAATCATCCCCGCGGGCGCCATGGTGATCGGGGTCAGCGGGCGGGTGACCGAGGCGATCGCAGGCACGCTGAGCGGCTGGCGGCTGGGCAATCCGGGGGCCGGGGACCGGTTCGGCACGGGGCTGGGCCTGTCGGGCGGGTCCTGGGTGCGGGGGATGCTGTCCGCGCCGATGACTTTCTACGCGCCCGAGCCGCTGGTCCTGAGCGCAGATGGCGGGGTTTTCGCGGGGGGCGGCAGGGTGCGGCTGGCGGTGCATTACCTGCAGATCAGCCTGCCGGGGCTGTAGGGCGCGGGGGCGGATGCGCGCGGTTCTTTGGGGTGATCTGATCGCCGCCGCCCGGCGGGTGTGCGATCTGCCACGGGCCGAGGCCGAGGCGGCGCTGGGCCGGTTGCTGGGTCGTGCCCATGCGGCCGATCTGTACCGCAAGCGGTTCGGCCGGGCGCATCCGGCCTGGGGCAATGGCAGCCTGTGGGCGGTGGCGCAGGCGGGGGCCGGGCTGCCGCCCGAGCCGCGCCTGTCGGACCCGGGTTTTCTGGCCGCCATTGCGCTGGTCGCGGACGCCCTGGGCCAGCGGCGATGCAATGGCGGGTTTTTTCCGCCCGCGCCTTCCGCTATCAGGGCGGCGACCTATGTGATAGGCTGGACGCACAAGCCGAGAGGTGCCGAGATGGTGGAAACCAAAGCGAAAGTTACCGTGATCGATCCGGTCTGGTCGCGGATCTGCGACGAGGCCCGCGCCGCGGTGCGTGATGAGCCGCTGCTGGGTGGCTTGATCCATTCGGGCGTGCTGCACCATGGCAGTCTGGAACGGTCGCTGGCCTATCGGTTCTCGCTCAAGCTGGCCTCGGGCGAGATGAGCGAGCAGATCCTGCGCGAGATCGCCGATGAGGCCTATGGCCTGGACCCCGATCTGGCGCAGGCGGCGCGGGCCGATCTGGTCGCGGTCTTTGAACGCGACCCGGCCTGCCACCGTTTTCTGCAGCCGCTGCTGTTCTTCAAGGGGTTCCAGGCGCTGCAATCCTATCGCGTGGCGCATTGGCTGTGGCGGCAGGGCCGGCGCGACATGGCCTATTTCGTGCAGATGCGCACCTCGGAAATGTTCGGGGTCGATATTCACCCGGCGGCGCGGATCGGGCGCGGGGTGATGATCGATCATGCCCATTCGATCGTGATCGGCGAAACAGCGGTGGTGGGCAACAATGTCTCGATGCTGCATTCGGTGACGCTGGGCGGCACCGGCAAGGAGGAAGAGGACCGCCATCCCAAGATCGGTGACGGCGTGCTGATCGGGGCGGGGGCAAAGGTGCTGGGCAATATCTGCATCGGTGCGAACAGCCGTATCGCGGCCGGTTCGGTCGTGTTGCAGGATGTGCCCTGCTGCAAGACGGTGGCGGGGGTGCCTGCGCGCATCGTGGGCGATGCGGGCTGCGATCAGCCTTCGGTGTCGATGGACCAGCGGCTGAAGGATTGCGACTGCGGGGGCTGACGGTCTGATCTGCATCTGATGCAGGGCAAGGACAGGGCCGCCGGGATCCCGGCGGCCCTGTCCTTTTGCGGGGTCTGTTTGCGGGCTGGCCGGTCAGGCCAGCATCGCCATCGGGTTTTCCAGATTTGCAACAATGGCCTGCAGCAGTTCGGCCCCCAGCGCGCCGTCGATGACGCGGTGATCGACCGACAGGGTCATCGACATGACGGTTGCCACCTCGATCGTGCCTTCGGCGTTCACCACGGGCTTTTTCAGCCCCGCGCCGACGGCCAGGATCGCGCCATGGGGCGGGTTGATGACGGCGTCGAAATTCTCGATCCCCATCATGCCGAGGTTCGAGATGGCAAAGCTGCCGCCCTGATATTCATGCGGGGCCAGCTTGCGCGACCGGGCGCGGGTGGCCAGGTCCTTCATCTCTTCGGACAGTTTCGACAGGCTTTTCGCTTCGGCATCGAACAGGACAGGGGTGAAGAGCCCGCCTTCGATCGCGACGGCGACGGCGACATCGGAGGCTTTCATCTTCAGCACCCGGTCGCCGGCCCAGACCGCATTGGCGGCGGGAACGGCCTGCAGCGCCAGCGCGCAGGCCTTGATGATGAAGTCGTTGACCGACAGTTTCACGCCCCGGTGTTCCAGCTGTTTGTTCAGCCGGGCGCGGAAGTCCATCAGCGCATCCAGCCGCACCTCGCGGCGCAGATAGAAATGCGGGATGGTCTGCTTGGCCTCGGTCAGGCGGGCGGCGATGGTCTTGCGCATGCCGTCAAGGGGGACTTCCTCGAAGCTGCGGCCCTCATAGAGCCTGGCGACCGCGCTGGCGGAAACCGGGCCGGGGGCGGGTGCCGCGGCGGGGACGGGCGCGGCGGCGGGTGCGGGGGCCGCGGCCGGGCGGGCCGTGGCGCCCTCGACATCCGCCTTGACGATCCGGCCATGCGGACCTGAACCTTGCAGCGCGGCCAGATCGATGCCCTTTTCCGCCGCGATGCGGCGGGCCAGCGGCGAGGCGAAGACGCGGGTGCCGGCAGGCGCCGGGGCGGCGGGAGACGTCGGCGCAGGAGCCGGGACCGAGGCGGGGGGTTGCGCGGCGGCGGGGGCCTGTGGTGCGGACGGGCTGGCCTTGGCGGCAGGGGCGGTGCCCGCGTCTTCGCCATCTTCCAGCAGGACCGCGATCGGGGTGTTGACCTTCACGCCCGTGCTGCCCTCGGCCACCAGAAGGCGGCCGATGGTGCCTTCGTCGACCGCCTCGAATTCCATCGTGGCCTTGTCGGTTTCGATCTCGGCGATGATGTCGCCGGATTTGACCGCGTCGCCTTCCTTCACCAGCCAGCGGGCAAGTGTGCCTTCCTCCATCGTGGGTGACAGGGCGGGCATCAGGATTTCGGTTGCCATGGTGCTTCCCCCTTAGCGATAGGTGACTTTTTTCACCGCCGCCACGACCTCATCCGAGGTCACGAGCGCCAGCTTTTCAAGGTTGGCCGCATAGGGCATCGGCACATCCTTGCCGGTGCAGTTGATCACGGGCGCGTCCAGATAGTCGAAGGCGCGTTCCATGATCACCGCCGACAGGTGGTTGCCGATGGCGCCCACGGGCCAGCCTTCTTCCACGGTGACGCAGCGGTTTGTTTTCATCACCGAGGCCAGAACGGTGTCATAGTCGATCGGGCGCAGGGTGCGCAGGTCGATCACCTCGGCGGAAATGCCCTGTGCGGCCAGCTTGTCGGCGGCTTCAAGCGCATGGACCATGCCGATGCCGAAAGAGACGATGGTCACATCGCCGCCTTCGCGCCAGATCCTGGCCTTGCCGAAGGGGATGGTGAAATCATCGATCGCCGGCACATCGAAGCTGCGGCCATAAAGGATTTCGTTTTCCAGGAAGATCACCGGGTTCGGATCGCGGATCGCGGTCTTCAGCAGGCCTTTGGCATCGGCGGCGGAATAGGGCATCACGACCTTGAGCCCCGGGATCTGCGCATACCAGGCGGCATAATCCTGGCTGTGCTGGGCGGCCACGCGGGCGGCGGCGCCGTTGGGGCCGCGGAAGACGATCGGGCAGCCCATCTGGCCGCCGGACATGTAAAGCGTCTTCGCCGCCGAGTTGATGATCTGGTCGATGGCCTGCATGGCGAAGTTGAAGGTCATGAATTCGACGATCGGTTTCAGCCCGCCAAAGGCCGAACCCACCGCAATTCCGGCGAACCCGTGTTCGGTGATGGGCGTATCGATCACGCGCCTGGCGCCGAACTGGTCGAGCAGGCCCTGGCTGATCTTGTAGGCGCCCTGATATTCGCCGACCTCTTCGCCCATCAGATAGACGTCTTCGTCGCGGGTCATTTCCTCGGCCATCGCCTCGCGCAGGGCTTCGCGCACGGTCATGGTTTTCATGGGGGTGCCTTCGGGCCAGTCGGGGCTGGTACCGGCTTTCGGTGTTTGGGGCGCCGGGGTGGCCGGGGCAGGGGTGGCCGGGGCGGCGGCCGCCTGTGCCCTGGGGGCGGCGGGGGCCGCCTGTGGGGCGGCATCGGCGGTTTCACCTTCTTCGATCAGCACGGCGATCGGGGTGTTGACCTTGACGCCGGCGGTGCCTTCGGCCACCAGGATACGGCCCATCACGCCTTCGTCGACGGCCTCAAATTCCATCGTGGCCTTGTCGGTTTCGATCTCGGCGATGATCTGGCCGGCGCTGACGGTATCGCCTTCTTTCACCAGCCATTTGGCCAGCGTCCCCTCCTCCATCGTCGGCGACAGGGCGGGCATCAGGATTTCGGTTGCCATTCGTCTCTCTCCCTTACGCGTAGATGTCGGTCCAGAGCTCGGAAACATCGGGCTCGGGGCTTTCCTTCGAGAACTCGGCCGCGTCGTTCACGATGGCCTTGATTTCCTTGTCGATGGCTTTCAGATCCTCATCGCTGGCATGGCCGCCCTGCAGCAGCATTTCGCGCACATGCTCGATCGCGTCGCGTTCGTCGCGCACCTTCTGCACCTCTTCGCGTGAGCGATATTTTGCCGGGTCCGACATGGAATGGCCACGGTAGCGGTAGGTCTTGATTTCAAGGATATAGGGGCCATCGCCCGCGCGGCAGTGGGCCACGGCGCGTTCGCCCGCCGCCTTCACCGCCAGCACATCCATCCCGTCGACGGTTTCGCCGGGGATGCCGAAGGCCTCGCCCCGGGTGTAGATGTCGGGGGTCGAGGTGGATCGTTTCTGCGACGTGCCCATCGCATACTGGTTGTTCTCGATCACGAAGACGACCGGCAGTTTCCACAGCGCGGCCATGTTGAAGGTTTCATAGACCTGGCCCTGGTTGGCCGCGCCATCGCCGAAATAGGTGAAGGTCACGCCGCCGTTGCCCTTGTAAAGATCGGCGAAGGCCAGACCCGCGCCCAGCGGCACCTGCGCGCCCACGATGCCGTGGCCGCCATAGAAGTGCTTTTCCCTGGAAAACATGTGCATCGAGCCGCCCTTGCCCTTGGACAGCCCGCCGATCCGGCCGGTCAGTTCCGCCATCACCCCGCCCGGTTCCATGCCGCAGGCCAGCATATGGCCGTGATCGCGGTAGGATGTGATGCGCTTGTCGCCCTCTTTCGCGGCGGCCTCAAGGCCCACGACGACGGCCTCTTGCCCGATGTAGAGGTGACAGAAACCACCGATCAGGCCCATGCCGTAAAGCTGACCGGCCTTTTCCTCAAAGCGGCGGATCAGCAGCATGTCACGGTAGTATTTCAGAAGCTCGTCCTTCGAGACATTGGCGCGGGGGGCGCCTTTCGTCTCGGGGTTCTTGCGTGTCGCCATCAGGCAGCCTCCCCTGCGAATGGAATAGTTCAATGTTAAACCATTCCATAGCGCAAGGTCAGCGCCGATGCAATCAGCGGATCACGATCTCGTCCGCGCGCACGGTGCCAAGCACGTCGCGGGCGCGTTCGTCCAGCAGATCAAGGTCAAGATAGGCATCCGACAGCCGGCTGGTCAGGTTTGCCATCCGCGTCAGGTCGCCACGCAGGCGGTCGCGTTCCGTTTCCAGCGCGGCGATCTCGGCCTCGATCTGGACGCGCCGGAAGATCCCGTAAGATCCCTGCACGGCGGCGAAGGTGAAATAGGCCCCCATCGCGATGGCTGCGGTGAAGAAGATCAAGGGTCCGAACCCGCGGCGCTTGTTGTTCATGTGCCTGTCCCATTGCCGCCCATGCCGCCTCTGCCGGGCGGCTGGCCGAATGATGCCACAGGGGCGCGCGAAAGGGAATCCCCGCCGGCGGGGAATTGCCGGAATTCGGGGCCCTGATGCGAACGGGGGCCGATTGGCCCCCGGTTCAGAAAACTGGCCTGCGGATGCGCGGCCCCGCGGTCAGCCCGCGACCGAGGCGGCGTGGATCGCGTCGATCGCCGCGCCCAGCACCGCGTCGAATTCGCCGTCCGATTGCTGCGCGCTCAGGTCTTCGGTCAGGGCGCGGCTGAACGAGGCGATGATGCCCGTGTTCTGCGCCAGGATCGCATTGGCCTGATCGCGGCTGTAGCCGCCCGACAGGGCCACCACCTTCATCACGCGGGGATGATCGACCAGCGGCTTGTAGAAATTGGGCACGCTGGGCAGGGTCAGCTTGAGCATCACCTGGCGGTCGGCGGGCAGGGCGTTCAGCGCGCGCAGCAGTTCGTCGCGCAGGATCGCCTCGGCCTCGGCCTTGTCGGCGATGGAAATCGTCACCTCGGGCTCGATGATCGGGATCAGGCCGTGGGCCAGAACCTGCGCGCCCAGATCGAATTGCTGATCGACCACCGCGCGGATGCCCGCGGGATTGGCCGCGTTGATCACCGAACGTTCCTTGGTGCCAAAGATGCCGGCCCGGGCGGCGCGCGCCAGCAGGTCATCCAGCCCCGGGATCGGCTTCATCAGCTGCACGCCGTCCGCCTCGGCCTCAAGGCCCTTGTCGATCTTGAGGAAGGGCACCACGCCGCGCTTGTCCCACAGGTAGGTGGCGGTGGGGATGCCGTCGATGTCGCGGTCCATCGTCTGTTCGAACAGGATCGCGCCGATCACCTTGTCGCCGGTGAAGGCGGGCGACCTGATGATCCGCGCGCGCATCGCATGGATCAGGTCGAACATTTCGCTTTCCGTGGAATATGCGCTTTCCTCGACGCCATAAAGCCGCAGCGCCTTGGGCGTGGATCCGCCCGACTGGTCCAGCGCGGCGATGAACCCCGCCCCGTTGCGCATCTGTTCGGCCTGCTTGGCATTCGGCATGATCTGTCCCCTGCGATGAACCTGTTGAACGGGAAATTCCTTGCGCCCGCAGATAGCCGGTCACGGTCTGCGGCGCAATTGTGATCGCGCTAACGGGCAGGGCGCCAGGCCCCCGCCCGGCTGATCTTTACCCGGCCTGGCGCATCAGCGCGGCCACGCCCGGCAGGTCCTTGCCCTCCATCCATTCCAGGAAGGCCCCGCCCGCGGTCGACAGATAGCTGAAGCGCGCCGCGACACCGGCCTTGTTCAGCGCCGCGACCGTATCGCCCCCCCCCGCGACGGAAATCAGCCTGCCCGCCTCGGTCAGTTCGGCGGCCTTTTGCGCGGCGGCATTGGTGGCGGCATCGAAGGGCGAGATTTCAAAGGCCCCCAGCGGGCCGTTCCAGATCAGCGTCCGGGCGCGGTCAAAAACCGCGGCGATGTCCGCCACCGCCCGGGGGCCGGCATCCAGGATCATCGCATCCGCAGGGCAGGCATCGGCGGCCACCACCTCGGTCGCGGCGCCGGCGCGGAATTCGCGCGCCACCACCACATCGACGGGCAGGTGGATCGTGCAGCCGGTGGTTCCCGCCTTGGCCAGGATCGCGGCGGCGGTGTCGGCCATGTCATGTTCGGCCAGCGACCGGCCCACATCCAGCCCCTGCGCGACCAGGAAGGTATTGGCCATGCCGCCGCCGATCACCAGATGGTCGACCTTCTCGATCAGATTGCCCAGCAGATCCAGCTTGGTCGACACCTTGGCGCCGCCCACCACCGCCGCGACCGGGCGCTGCGGCTTGCCAAGCGCGGATTCAAGCGCCTTCAGTTCCGCCTCCATCAGCCGGCCGGCGGCGGCGGGCAGGATATGGGCGATCGCCTCGGTCGAACTGTGCGCGCGATGCGCCGCCGAGAAGGCGTCGTTCACATAGACCTGACCCAGCGCGGCCATGGCGGCGGCCAGTTCCGCGTCGTTCTTTTCCTCGCCCGCATGGAAACGGGTGTTTTCCAGCAACACCACCTCGTGGTCGTTCATCGCGCCCACCGCGCGCTTGGCCGGGCCGCCGATGCAATCCTCGGCGAAGGTGACCTTGACCCCCAGCGCCTGCGCGAGCGCCGGGACCAGGGGCGCCAGGCTCATTTCCGGGACGGGCTTGCCCCTGGGCCGGCCGAAATGCGCCAGCAGCACCGGCTTGCCGCCCCTGGCCATGATGTCGCGCACCGTCGGCACGATCTTTTCGATCCGCGTCGCGTCGGCCACCCGCCCGTCTTCCAGCGGCACATTGATATCGACCCGCACAAGCACGACCTTGCCGTTCAGATCCACCTCGTCGAGCGTCTTCCAGCCCATCGCGAAAACTCCGTTCCTGATTTGGCGCAAACTTGCCCCGCGCGGGCGGGAAAGGCAACGTCTGGCCCGCGCTTTGCCCTTTTCTTGCCCCCCGTGGCGGCTTAAGGTCCGCCCAAAGACCCCGAGGAGAGTGACATGGCCGAGATCAAGGACCCCGAAAACACCATCATCATCCAGCTGAAGGATGGCCCCGTCGTCATCGAGCTGCTGAGCGATGTCGCGCCCAAACATTGCGAGCGCATGAAGGTGCTGGCCCGCGCCGGACAATATGACAACGTGGCCTTCCACCGCGTGATTGACGGCTTCATGGCCCAGACCGGCGATGTGGAAAATGCCAATATGGAAAAAGGCTGGGATGCGCGGCGCGCGGGTACGGGCGGATCGGACCTGCCCGATCTTCCGGCGGAATTTTCCAGGCTGCCGCATGATCGCGGCACGCTGGGGGCGGCACGGTCGATGAACCCGAATTCGGCCAACAGCCAGTTCTTCATCAACTTCAACGACAACCATTTCCTGAATGGCCAGTATACCGTCTATGGCCGGGTGATCTCGGGGATGGAACATGTCGACAAGATCGCGCGCGGCGAGCCGCCGGCGAATCCCGACCGGATGATTTCCGTCACGGTGGCGGCCGATGCGTAAGGCGGGGATGCGTAAGGCGGGGTTGTCGATCGTCGCGGTGCTGGCGCTTTCGGGCGCGGCGCTGGCGGAAGGCACGGGCATTGCCGACACGCCCGGCCCGAATCTGGTGCTGGAGGTGGGCGGATCGGCCACCGGCCAGATCGTGATCGATCTGCTGCCCGATGTCGCGCCCAGGCATGTGGAGCAGATCACCGCGCTGGCACGCGAAGGCGCCTATGATGATGTGGTGTTTCACCGGGTGATCGATGGTTTCATGGCGCAGACCGGCGATGTGCAGTTCGGCAAACGCGGCGGCGACACGAAGCTGGCGGGGATGGGCGGGTCAGACCGCCCCGATCTGCCGGCGGAATTTTCCAACCGCTCGTTCGTGCGCGGCATGGTCGGCATGGCCCGCAGCCAGAACCCGGATTCGGCCAACAGCCAGTTTTTCATCATGTTCGACGCGGCCCCGCATCTGGACGGGCAATATACCATCGTCGGTCATGTGCTGGACGGGATGCAGGTCGTCGATGCCCTGGCCAAGGGCGATCCGGCGCTGAACGGTCTGGTGGCCGCGCCCGATTACATCGCCAGCGCGACGGTGGTTGAATAAGGCCAGGCCGGGGGGCCAGCCCCCCGGACCCCCCGCCGGAGGGTTTTGCACCCTCCGGACCACCTGCAGAGTATTTTTGCCAAGAAGAAGCCCGGCCATTTCGGACCGGGCTTTTTTGTTTCGGCAGCGCGGGCTCAGCCCAGAGTGACCAGCGCGTGGCGCTTCTTGCCCGCGGTCAGTTTCAGCGGCCCGGCCAGATCGCCCGCGCCGAACATGCGCCCCGGATCGGCCTCGACCTCATCGTTGACCCGCGCCGCACCTTCCAGGATCAGCCGTTTCGCATCCTTGCCGGTCTTGGCCAGGCCCGAGCGCAGGATCAGCTGGGCAAAGCTGATACCCTCGGCCACATCCGCGGCACTCAGCGCCAGCGTCGGCAGATCGTCGCCCACGCCGCCCTTTTCAAAGACCGCGCGCGCGGTGGCCTCGGCGGCCGCGGCTGCCTCGGGCCCGTGCAGCAGGGCGGTCACCTCATTGGCCAGGATGATCTTGGCCGCGTTGATCCCGGACCCCTGCAGCGCGCCCAGGCGGTCGCATTCGTCCACCGGCAATTCGGTGTAAAGCTTCAGGAACCGGCCCACATCGGCATCGGTGGTGTTGCGCCAGAACTGCCAGAATTCGTAAGGGCTCAGCATCTCGCCGTTCAGCCAGACCGCGCCGCCGGCGGATTTGCCCATCTTGCGCCCGTCGCTGGTGGTCAGCAGCGGCGAGGTCAGGCCATAGATTTCATGGTCCAGCACCCGGCGCGTCAGGTCGATGCCGTTGACGATGTTGCCCCACTGGTCCGACCCGCCCATCTGCAACAGACAGCCATAGCGGCGGTTCAGTTCCAGGAAGTCATAGGCCTGCAGGATCATGTAGTTGAATTCCAGGAACGACAGCGACTGTTCCCGGTCCAGCCGCGACTTGACCGATTCGAACGACAGCATGCGGTTGACACTGAAATGCCGCCCGATGTCGCGCAGGAAATCGAGGTAGTTCAGCTGATCCAGCCATTCGGCATTGTTCAGCATGATCGCGTCATTCGCACCCTCGCCATAGCGCAGGTAGCGGGCAAAGACCTGCTTCATGCCGGCGATGTTGGCGTCGATCTGGCCGGGCGTCAGCAGCGGGCGTTCTTCCGACCGGAAGGACGGATCGCCCACCTTGGTCGTGCCCCCGCCCATCAGCGTGATCGGCTTGTGCCCGGTCTTTTGCAGCCAGCGCAGCATCATGATGTTGAGCAGATGGCCCACATGCAAGGACGCCGCCGTGGCATCATAGCCGATATAGGCCGGCACGACGCCCTTGATCAGCGCCTCGTCCAGGGCCTGATAATCGGTGCAGTCGGCCAGATAGCCCCGCTCGATCATCACGCGCATGAAGTCTGATTTCGGATGGTAGGTCATCGTGCTTGTCCCTCTTTGACGGGAATGCATATATCGGCGCAAGGGGCGAAGGGGAAGCCATGTTGAAAACGGGGCCGGTCTGGGCGGTGGGGGCGATGTCGGGCACGTCGCTGGACGGGGTCGATGCGGCGCTGGTGTTGACCGACGGGCGGCAGATCCTGGAGTTTGGCCGCCACGCCTATCGCCCCTACAGCGAGGCCGAACGGGCGGTGCTGCGCGCGGCCCTTGGGCGCTGGCCGGGCGAGGCGGGGGTGGAAGAGGCCGCCGAAGTGGTCGAGACCGCCCATGCCGAACTGCTGTCGGCCTTCCCCGAGGCCGGGCTTGTGGGCTTTCACGGCCAGACGCTGGCCCATGACCCGCAAGGCCGCCAGGGGCGGCGGCGCACACATCAGGCGGGCGATGGGGCCGTGCTGGCACGCGTCCTGGATCGGCCGGTGGTCTGGGATTTCCGCTCCAGCGATGTGGAACTGGGCGGGCAGGGCGCGCCGCTGGTGCCCTTCTTTCACTTTGCCTGCGCGCTTCGGGCAGGGCTGCGCCAGCCCGCGGTCTTCCTGAACCTGGGCGGGGTGGGCAATGTCACCTGGGTCGATCCGCGCCAGCCCGCCCCCGAGACCCCCGGCGCGGTGCTGGCCTTCGATACCGGGCCCGCCAATGCGCCGGTCAACGATCTGATGCAGGAACGCCTTGGCCTTGATTGCGATGAAGGGGGCGCTCTGGCCTTGTCGGGGCAGGCCGATGCGGCGGTGCTGGACCGTTTTCTTGCCCATCCCTTCTTCCTGCGGATGCCGCCCAAATCGCTGGATCGAAACGATTTCCACGATCTGCTTCGGGCGGTCGCGGCCTTGGCCGATGCCGATGCCGCAGCGACCCTGACCGCCTGCGCCGCCGCAGCCGTTGCCCGGGGGGGCGAACATTTCCCGATCCCCCCCGCCGCCGTCCATGTCGCGGGCGGGGGCCGGCTGAACGAGGCCTTGATGGTCGAACTTGCCCGCCGTCTGCCCTGCCCGGTGGCGCCAGTCGAGGATCTGGGCCTGAACGGCGACATGCTGGAGGCGCAGGCCTTCGCCTTCCTGGCGGTCCGGGTGGCGCGCGGCCTGCCGACATCGGGGCCCGCCACCACGGGCGTTGCCGCGCATGTGGGTGGGGGAAAGATCAGCATGCCACGCTGATCCCTGGTCCTGCGCGTCTGGCTTCTTCTTGGCCCAAATACTCACGGCCCGCGGCTGGCAATCCGCGGGCCGTGAGTATTTGGGCCAAGAAGAAGGGGGCAAGGGCGGGCCTTGCCCCCGGCGGGCTTAGCCCTTCAGGATCGAGCGGCCGGCGTATTCGGCGGTTTCGCCCAGCATTTCCTCGATGCGGATCAGCTGGTTGTATTTCGCCAGCCGGTCCGATCGCGCAAGGCTGCCGGTCTTGATCTGGCCGCAGTTCGTGGCGACCGCGAGATCCGCGATGGTGGCGTCTTCCGTCTCGCCCGAGCGGTGCGACATCACGCTGGTATAGCGCGCGCGGTCTGCCATGCGGACGGCGTCCAGCGTTTCGGTCAGGGTGCCGATCTGGTTGACCTTGACCAGCAGCGAGTTGGCGCAGCCTTCCCTGATGCCGCGGGCCAGGCGCGCGGGGTTGGTCACGAACAGATCGTCACCCACCAGTTGAACCGATGCGCCCAGGCGTTCGGTCAGCAGCTTCCAGCCGGCCCAGTCATCCTCGGCGCAGCCATCCTCGATCGAGAGGATCGGGTAATCGGCGCAAAGGGCGGCCAGGTAGTCGACGTTTTCGTCGATCGACAGGGTCTTGCCCTCGCCCTTCATCTCGTACTTGCCGCCCCTGAAATATTCGGTCGAGGCGCAGTCGAGCGCCAGGCAGATGTCGTCCCCCGGGCGGTAGCCGGCCTTTTCGATCGCGCGCAGGATGAAGTCCAGCGCGTCGCGGGCCGAGGACAGGTTCGGCGCAAAGCCGCCCTCATCACCGACGCCGGTGGCCAGGCCCGCGGCCGACAGTTCCTTTTTCAGCGTGTGGAATACCTCGGCGCCCATGCGGACGGCCTCGCGGATGTTGCCCGCGCTGACCGGCATGATCATGAATTCCTGGATGTCGATCGGGTTGTCGGCATGTTCGCCGCCGTTGATGATGTTCATCATCGGCACCGGCAGGATGCGCGCGTTGGTGCCGCCAACATAGCGGTAAAGCGGTTGGGTGGTGAAATCGGCTGCGGCCTTGGCGACGGCCAGCGACACGCCCAGGATCGCATTGGCGCCCAGACGCGACTTGTTCGGGGTTCCGTCCAGTTCGATCATCATGCGGTCGATTTCAACCTGTTCGGTGACGTCCTCACCCACCAGGTTTTCGGCGATTTCGCCATTCACCGCCATCACCGCTTCCAGCACGCCCTTGCCCAGGTAGCGCGCCTTGTCGCCATCGCGCCGTTCCACCGCCTCATGCGCGCCCGTCGAGGCGCCCGAGGGCACCGCGGCGCGGCCCAGCGTGCCGTCTTCCAGGACCACATCGACCTCGACGGTCGGGTTGCCCCGGCTGTCCAGGATTTCGCGGGCGTGGATATCGATGATCGTGCTCATGGCTCGGGTCCCTTCGGGTGTGTTCCGTTGGCCGCTCTATAGCCCGGGGTTTATTCCACGGGAAGGGTGTGGTGGCGATAACGGCGGTGTTAGCGACGCAACCGCGCCTCACGCAGCAGGGTGTAAAGCCCCGAGGCCACGATCACCGCGCCGCCCAGCAGCGTTGCCGCATCGACGGCTTCGTCAAAGACCAGCCAGCCGATGATCAGCGCAAAGACCAGCCGGGTATAGCGGAAGGGGGTGATCACCGCGACCTCGCCCAGCCGCATCGCGGCGATCAGCGCGTAATAGCCGGCCGTGCCCGCCACCAGCGCCCCCGCGATCCGGGCCCATTCGACCGCATCGGGTGCCACCAGCGGCGTGCCCGCCACCCAGGCCAGGATCAGCCCTGCCGGCACCAGAACGCCAAAGCCATAGGTCGCCAGCTGCAGCGAGGTGATGGCGCCGGGCACGCGGCGGGTGGCCACATCGCGCCCCGCCAGCCCCAGCACCGCCACCACGGCAAACAGCGAATGTGCCGAAAACCCCTCGGTCCCCGGGCGGATCACGATCAGCACACCCACGAACCCCACCGCGATCGCCGACCAGCGCCGCCAGCCGACCGTTTCGCCCAGGAAAAGCGCCGCGCCCAGCGTCACCGCCAGCGGCGTCGCCTGCAGGATCGCCGAGGCCTGCGCCAGCGGTGTGAAGACGACGGCCGAGATGAAGGCGATGGTGCCCACCAGTTCGCCCAGATTGCGCAGGATCACCGATCCCGCGATCAGATCGCGGCTGATCAGCCGCTCGCCGCGGGCGCGCGCGAAGGCGGCATAGATGATCGCCCCGCCCGCGCCCAGCAGCGCCAGGATCTCGCCCACGGGCAGGCGCGCGGACATGGACTTGACGAACATGTCCTCGATGGCAAATCCGGCCATCGCCGCCACCATCAACAGGCTGCCGCGCAGGTTTTCCATGATCTGTTCCGAACCGCCTTTTTCCCTGCGGTCAAATCCCGCGCGGGCAGGCTTTAGCGCGCGGCGGGGGGCGGCGTAAAGCGCGCGATTGTGTGGGCCACAATTCCCCCCCCCCACAATTCCCCCCCCCCACAATTCCCCCCCCCCACAATTCCCCCCCCCCACAATTCCCCCCCCCACAATTCCCCCCCGTTGCGCGTCCGTCAGCCGCGCAGCCCCGCGACATCGGCCCAAAGCGGCAGATGATCCGAAGCGTGGCGCGACAGCGGCGTGTCCAGCACGCCCGCCCGCACCACCTGCAGCCCCGGCCCCAGCACCAGCCGGTCCAGATGGCCAAAGGGTGCGCGGGCGGGGAAGGTGGGGGCGGGGGCGTGAACGGCAAAGCCCGCCAGCGGTTCAAAGCCACGCTTGCGCGACCATTCGTTGAAATCGCCGATCGCCAGCGCCGGGCGCGGCGCCGCCGCCGCCAGATATTCGCCGATCCTGTGCAGTTGCGCGCGCCGGTCCACCCGCCGCAGCCCCAGATGCGCCGCAACCAGCCGGAACGGCGGCAGGCCCGCCTCGGAGACCTCAAGGGCCAATGCGCCGCGCGGCTCCAGCCCCGGCAAGGTGATGGGATGCACCTGCGAGACCCGCAGCCCCCGCCGTGCCAGCACCGTCTGGCCATGCCAGCCCAGGCTGTTGGGGCCGGTGCGGTCAAAGGGGACCACCTCGAAATCGGTTTCCTCTTCGATCATGCGCGGCGGCAGGGCGGCGGGGCGATGGCCCATCCGCAGGTCGACCTCTTGCAGGGCGACGATATCGGCCGACAGCGCGTTGATCACCGCCACCGCGCGATGCGGATCGCGCAGCCCGTCCGAGCCCACGCATTTATGCACATTGTAAGACGCGATGCGGATGGTCATGTTGCAGATATGGGGGGATCATGCGCGCGAATGCAGTGCCAAAATGCATCCCCGCGATCAACTTGGTGTGGATGGGGATGATGAAGGATCACTGGCAGCGGGTGCGGGCGCAGCCCCTGGCGATCCAGATGATCTGGGCGGCGCTGGCGGTGGAGTTCCTGGTGGCGCTGTGGGAACGCCAATGGCCGCTGGCGGGGGTTGCCACGATTACCGCGGCGCTGACGCTGGCGCCGATCTATCTGTCCTCACGCATGGGGCTGCGGCTGCCCACCGCCTTTCTGGTGGGGATCACGCTGTTCATCTTTGCCACGATCTTTCTGGGCGAGGCCTTTGATTTCTATAACAGATACTGGTGGTGGGATGTGGTTTTGCACGGCGGCTCGGCGCTTGGCTTCGGGATGCTGGGGTTCCTCTTTGCCTTCATGCTGTTCGAGGGCGACCGCTTTGCCGCCCCCGCCTGGGCGCTGGCGCTGATCGGCTTTACCATCGCGGTCACGATCGGCGCCCTGTGGGAAATCTTCGAATTCGGCATGGATCAGATCTTTGGCCTGAACATGCAGAAATCGGGGCTGGTGGACACGATGGGCGACCTGATCGTCGACGTGATCGGCGCCAGCATCGGCGCGCTGGCGGGCTTTGCCTGGCTGAAGGGGCGGCAACTGGGCGGCTTTACCGGGGTGTTTGGCGATTTCGTCGCGCGCAACCGGCGCTGGTTCCGCAAGCACCGCGACTGATCAGGTGCCGCAAAAGGTGCGGTGGACGATCTGGTCGGGCCGCGGCGCCAGGCTGTAATCGGCCAGGGCCGGATCGTCCTCAAAGGGCCGGGCCAGCGCCGCGTTCAGGCGGTGGAAGGGGGCCAGATCACCTGCGACCGCGGCCTGGATCGCCTCTTCCACGCGGTGGTTGCGCGGGATGCGGGCGGGATTGGCCGCGGCCATCACCGCGCGCGGATCGGCCTCTTGCGCAAGCCGGTCGCGCCACAGACCGGCCCACTGGTCAAAGGCATCGGGTTCCGCGAATTCCGCGCGCGCCGTACCATCCAAAAGGCCGCGGAAGGTGCGGGTGAAATCGGCCCGCAGCAGCGCCATGCGCGACAAAAGCGTCTCGATCAGGTCCAGATCGGCCCCGGTGGCGGCGGCAATCCCGATCTTGGCGCCAAAGCGCGCCAGCCATTCGGCCTGGAAGGCGGGGCCAAAGCCATGAACCGCCTCGGTCGCGGCTTCGATCGCGGCCTCGCGTTCGCCCATCAGCGGCAACAGGCAGGTGGCGAATTGCGCCAGATTCCAGGCCCCGATCTGCGGCTGGTTGGCATAGGCATACCGCCCCCCCCGGTCGATCGAGGAAAAGACGCGGCCCGGGTGATAGGCATCCATGAAGGCACAGGGACCATAGTCGATGGTTTCCCCCGACAGCGCCATGTTGTCGGTGTTCATCACCCCGTGGATGAAACCAGACGACATCCAGCCCGCAATCAGCCGCGCCTGCGCCGCCACCACCGCGCGCAGCAGGCCCAAGGGGCCATCAGCTTGCGGGTAATGGCGTTTTATCATGTGGTTGCACAACGCCCTTAAACCATCTTCATCGTTCCGCGCAGCGAAATACTGAAACGTGCCCACCCGGATATGACTGGCCGCGATCCGCGCCAGAACCGCACCCGGCATCGCGTCCGTCCCGCGCAGGACCGGCTCGCCGGTGGTGACCGCGGCCAGCGCGCGCGTGGTGGGCAGCCCCAGCGCCGCCATCGCCTCGGACATGACATATTCGCGGATCACCGGCCCCAGCCAGGCCCGCCCGTCGCCGCCGCGCGAAAACGGTGTGCGCCCCGCGCCTTTCAGTTGCAGATCGAACCGGGCGCCATCGGGGGCCACGATCTCGCCCAGCAGGATCGCGCGGCCATCACCCAGCTGCGGCACCCAGCCGCCGAACTGATGCCCGGCATAGGCCTGCGCCAGGGGCTCGGCGCCCTGGGGCACGGCATTGCCCGCCAGCATCGCCACGCCCGCGGGGCTTTCCAGCCAGCCGGCATCCAGCCCCAGCCGCGAAGCCAGGGCCCGGTTCACCGCGACAAGCCCTGGCGCTGCCACCGGCACCGGGGCTTGTCGGGCATAAAACCGGCCCGGCAGGCGGGCATAGCTGTTGTCAAAGCGCAGCGTCATCACCTTCTCCTTGCCCCGGATATAGGCCGCGTCGCCCCCGTCGCAAGGTGGCGCCTGTGGCGGGCCGGGCCTGAGTATTTTTGCCAAGAAGAAACATGCGGCTTCTTCTTGGTCCAAATACTCCCCCGCCGGAGGCGTCCCGCAGCCGGCACGGGCGCGCGGGATTCAAAGCCGGGCGATCCGGTCGGTCAGCAGCGCATAAAAGCCTTCGGCATCGACGCTGCCCATGAACATCGCATTGGTCGGCCGGTCGGTGACGCGCCACCAGTCGGTCACCGTCATGCCTCGGGTGAGGTCGGACCGCGTCTCGATTTCCACATTCACATGGCGGCCCTCGAACAGGTCGGGGCGCAACAGATAGGCGATGACGCAGGGGTCATGCAGCGGTGCGCCCTGGCTGCCGTATTTCGCCATGTCGTAGCGTTCGAAGAAATCGGTCCAGCTGGCGACCGCATGGCCGACACGGGTGCCAAGCGCGCGGAAGGCCTCGACCCGGGGGCGGGTGGTCAGCACCTTGTGGGTCACATCCAGCGCCATCACCACCAGCGGCACGCCGGATCCGAACACGATGTCCGCGGCTTCGGGGTCGACATAGATGTTGAATTCGGCGGCGGGGGTGACGTTGCCCACCTCGAAACAGGCGCCGCCCATCAGCACGATTTCGGCCACGCGGGGGATGATGTCGGGCGCGCGGGTGAAGGCGGTGGCGATATTGGTCAGGGGCCCCAGCGGGCAGAGCGTGACCGCGCCCTCGGGCAGGGCGCGCAGCGTGTCGATGATGAAATCGACCGCGTGCTGATCCTGCAGCGGCATGGTGGGATCAGGCAGGACGATGCCGTCGAGGCCGGTCTTGCCATGCACATATTCCGCCGTCACCAGCTGGCGCGTCATCGGCGCCGCGCATCCCGAAAAGACCCGGATGTCGGGTCGGCCCGCCAGTTCGCAGACCACGCGGGCGTTGCGCGCGGTCAGCTGCAACGGCACGTTGCCCGCCACCGCCGTGATGCCCAGCACCTCAAGGTCCGGGCTGGCCAGCGCCAGCAGGATCGCCACGGCATCGTCCTGGCCGGGGTCGGTGTCGATGATGATCTTGCGCGGCGCGGTCATGGGCTCTCCTGATGGTTTGCGGCACAGTGGCTTGGCCGGTCGTCCTTGTCCAGATCGCCCAAAGCGAAAGCCCCGGCGGGGGCCGGGGCTTTCGGGTGCCCGCACCGGGGTCAGCCGTCGAAATTGACCTCTTCGATCAGCTTCAGCGCGGCGGGGCGCAGCCGGGCGACCTCGGCCAGGGGCAGGGTGTCGGCGGTGAAGTCGCCCCAGCTGGCGACCAGATCCGAGCGTTTCACGCCCTCTTTCAGCGGGAATTCGTGGTTGCTTTCGGCATAGATCGCCTGCGCGGCATCCGAGGCCAGGAATTCCATCAGTTTCAGCGCGGCCGCCTTGTTCGGGGCCGCGGTCGTCATCGCCACGCCCGAGACGTTCAGATGCGTGCCCGTGCCGTCAAAGACCGGGAAGACGATGTGCACGCTGTCGGCCCATTCCTTCTGTTCGGGGTCGGCCAGCATCTGGCCCATGTAATAGGTGTTGCCCAGGCTGATGTCGCATTCGCCCGACCAGATCGACTTCACCTGGCCGCGGTCATTGCCCTCGGGCTTTTTCGCAAGGTTGGCCTTGACGCCTTCCAGCCAGGCGCGGGTATCCGCCTCGCCGTGATGGGCCAGATGGGCGGCGGTCAGGGCGACGTTATAGTCACTGGTGAAGGGGCGGGTGCAGATCCGGCCCTTCCATTTCGGATCGGCCAGGTCTTCGTAGCTGGTCACTTCGCCCTCGGCGACGCGGTCCTTGCTGGCATAGACGATGCGCGCGCGCGAGGTCAGGCCATACCAATGGCCCGCCGGATCGCGGAATTCGGCAGGGATCGCGGCTTCGAGCGCGGGCGAGGCGACGGGCTGGGTCACGCCCGCCCCGACCACCTGCTGCAGGCGCGCGATGTCGACGGTCATCACCAGATCGGCCGGGCTGCGCGTGCCCTCGGCCTGCAGGCGTTCGACCATGCCCTTGTCCACGAAGGCCACATTGACGGCGATTCCGGTTTCCCGGGTGAAGGCGTCAAACAGCGGCTGGACCAGTTCGGGCTGGCGGTGGGAATAGACGTTCACTTCCTCGGCCAGCGCGGGCAGGGCGATCAGGGCGGTGGTGAGGGTCAGGGCGAATCGCGCGGTCATGGGTGACTCCTTTGGTCGGGATATGGCCTGTGTAAACCTGACAAAACTGATCGGGTCAATACCTGATCGAAAAAATCGGGTTTGTGGCGGGCGGGGCCGGGGGGCTGTCTGCCCCCTCTTGGCGCGATGCGCCAATTCACCCCCCGAGGATATTTGCGCAAAGCCGAAGAGGCATGGGGGTGTGACAGTGCGCCGCATCGAAAAGACATATTAAAAAAGTCAGGAATTGTGCGCGCCATTATGCACACCCTTGAAAGGAGACCCCGATGCGCCCGATTGTCCTGCTGTCCCTTGCGCTGCTGCCTGCACCTGTTCTGGCCGACAGCGCGCCGCTGCCGCTGAACTATCAGATGTTCGAGGCGGCGGTGCCGCATGTCGACCTGGAGGTTTGTCCGGCGGATCTGGCGCTGCAGGGGCGGTTCTGCCGCATGGCGATGCTGCACGATGAAATCCATGTCTTTGCCTTTTCCGAAGAGGACGACCAGCCCATGGTGGGCTTCCGGTCCTGGCCGGTCGAGCGGGTCGCGGCGCTGCTGAACTGAGCCCGGCCGGGGCCCCTGGCCGATTGACAAGGCCCGCGCGGTGCTTCATCGCTCGGGCCCATGCTGAAGATTACCGACCTGACCTATTCCGTCGAAGGCCGCCCGCTGTTTGAAGGCGCCAGCGCCACGATTCCCGAGGGCCACAAGGTGGGCCTTGTCGGGCGCAATGGCGCGGGCAAGACCACGCTGTTCCGCCTGATCCGGGGGGAACTTGCGGCCGCGGGCGGGGGGATCGGCCTGCCCGCCCGCGCCCGCATCGGCGGCGTGGCGCAAGAGGTGCCCAGTTCCGCGACCAGCCTGCTGGATACGGTGCTGGCGGCCGATACCGAACGCGCGGCGCTGCTGGCCGAGGCGGGGGCCGCGACCGATCCGCATCGCATCGCCGAGATCCAGACCCGGCTGGCCGATATCGACGCCTGGTCGGCCGAGGGCCGCGCCAGCGCCATCCTGAAGGGCCTGGGCTTTGATGCCGAGGCGCAGCGCCGGCCCTGTTCGGATTTCTCGGGCGGGTGGCGGATGCGGGTGGCGCTGGCGGGGGTTCTGTTTGCCCAGCCTGACCTGTTGCTGCTGGACGAGCCGACGAACTATCTGGATCTGGAAGGGGCGCTGTGGCTGGAAAGCTATCTGGCGAAATATCCCCATACCGTCATCATCATCAGCCATGACCGGGGCCTGTTGAACCGGGCCGTGGGCGCGATCCTGCATCTGGACAACCGCAAGCTGACGCTGTGGTCGGGCGGATACGACCAGTTCGCCCGCGCCCGCGCTGCCGCCCGCGCGGCCCTGGCCGCCGAGGCCAGGAAGCAAGAGGCCCGGCGCGCGCATCTGCAAAGCTTTGTCGACCGCTTCAAGGCCAAGGCCACCAAGGCGGCGCAGGCCCAGGCCCGGGTCAAGATGCTGGAAAAGATGGAGCCGATCACCCCCCCCGAAGAGGCGGCAAAGCAGGTGTTCAGCTTCCCAGCGCCCGAGCAGCTGTCCCCCCCGATCATCGCGATGGAGGGCTGCGCGGTGGGCTATGGCGGGCCGCCGGTGCTCAAGCGTCTGTCGCTGCGGATCGACCAGGACGACCGGATCGCGCTTCTGGGCCGCAATGGTGAGGGGAAATCGACCCTGTCCAAGCTGCTGGCGGGCAAGCTGGAACCCTTCGAGGGGCGGATCACCCGGTCAGCCAGGCTGCGGATCGGCTATTTCGCGCAGCATCAGGTGGATGAACTGGATCTGGACGAAACCCCCTTGCAGCATATCCAGCGCCTGCGCCCCGATGAGGGCCAGCCCCGGCTGCGCGCGCGGCTGGCGGGCTTTGGCCTGCTGGCCGACCAGGCGGAAACGCAGGTGCGCAAGCTGTCGGGCGGGCAGAAGGCGCGGCTGTCGCTGCTGCTGGCGACGCTGGATGCGCCGCATCTGCTGATCCTGGACGAACCGACCAACCACCTCGACATCGAAAGCCGCGAGGCGCTGGTCGAGGCGCTGACCGCCTATTCCGGCGCTGTGGTGCTGGTCAGCCACGACATGCACCTGTTGTCGCTGGTGGCCGACCGCCTGTGGCTGGTCAGGGGCGGGGGCGTTGCGCCCTATGCCGGCGATCTGGACAGTTACCGGGCCGAACTGCTGGCCGGCGATCCCGCCGACAAACCGGCGCCCAAGGTCAGGGACAAGCCCGCGCGCCCGTCGCGCGATGCGATCCTGGCCCTGCGCGCCCAGGTGCGCAAATGCGAAGACCGCGTGACCACGCTGACCGGGATGATCGGCAAGCTGGATGCGATCCTGGCCGATCCGGCGCTTTATGAACCCGGGCGCGCGGCGGATGCGGAAAAATGGATGAAGAAACATGCCGAGGCGCGCGAAGGCCTTACCCGCGCCGAGGCGCTCTGGCTGGACGCGCTTGAAGCACTGGAAGCGGCCGAAGCCCCCTGATCGCGCGGCCCTTTCACCTTGCCCTAAATACCTAGGGGGAATTTGGGGGGGGGTAAATTTGGGGGGATGAACTTGCGTGAAACGCAAAGAGGGGGGCAGTGCCCCCCTCTCTCCAATCGCTTTTCAGCCCGCGTTCAGCCCTTGGGGCCGATCATGTCCTCGGGGCGCACGATCCGGTCAAAGGTCTCGCCATCGACGAACCCCAGCGCGATCGCCTCTTCGCGCAGCGTGGTGCCGTTCTTGTGCGCGGTCTTGGCGACCTTGGTGGCATTGTCATAGCCGATGGTCGGCGCCAGCGCCGTCACCAGCATCAGCGATTCCTTCATCAGCTTTTCAATGCGCGCGGTGTTGGCCTGCGTGCCCGCCACCATGTTGTCGGTAAAGCTGCCTGCCGCATCGCCCAGCAGCTGCATGGATTGCAGCACGTTGTAGGACATCATCGGGTTGTAGACGTTCAGCTCGAAATGGCCCTGGCTGCCGGCAAAGCCCACGGCGGCGTCATTGCCCATGACATGCGCGCAGACCATGGTCAGCGCCTCGGCCTGGGTCGGGTTGACCTTGCCCGGCATGATCGACGAACCGGGTTCGTTTTCCGGCAGGATCAGCTCACCCAGACCGGACCGGGGACCAGATCCCAGCAGGCGCATGTCGTTGGCGATCTTGAACAGGCTGGCGGCCACGGTTTTCAGCGCGCCGGAAAACATCACCATCGCGTCATGCGCGGCCAGCGCCTCGAACTTGTTGGGCGCGGTGACAAAGGGCAGGCCGGTGATCGCGGCGATCTGCGCGGCGACGCGGGTGTCCCAGCCGACGCGGGTGTTGAGGCCGGTGCCGACGGCCGTGCCGCCCTGCGCCAGTTCATGGATCTGGGGCAGGCACATTTCGACCCGCTTGATCCCCATGGCGACCTGATGGGCATAGCCGCCGAATTCCTGGCCCAGCGTCAGCGGCGTCGCATCCTGCGTGTGGGTGCGGCCGATCTTGATGATGTCCTTGAATTCCCCTGATTTCGCCAGCAGCGCCGCGTGCAGTTTGCGCAGGCCCGGGATCAGAACGTCGCGCGCCACCATGCCGATCGCCACATGCATCGCGGTCGGGAAGGTGTCGTTTGACGACTGGCCCATGTTCACATGGTCGTTCGGGTGGACGGGCTTTTTCGAGCCCATGACCCCGCCCAGCATTTCGATCGCGCGATTGCTGATCACCTCATTGGCGTTCATGTTCGACTGCGTGCCGGACCCCGTCTGCCAGACCACCAGCGGGAAATTGTCGTCGAACCTGCCTTCGATCACCTCGGTCGCGGCGGCGGCGATGGCGTTGCCGATGGTGGCGTCGATGTCACCCTGTTCGATGTTGACCAGCGCGCAGGCCTTCTTGATCACGCCCAGCGCGCGGATGATCGCCACCGGCTGACGTTCCCAGCCGATCGGGAAGTTCTGGATCGAACGCTGCGTCTGCGCGCCCCAGTATTTGTCGGCGGGAACTTCAAGCGGGCCGAAGCTGTCGGTTTCGGTGCGGGTAGCAGTCATGGGGACCTCCACGGAAATGTTACCGGGGGTCTTAAGGGCTGGGGGGGCGTTTTGCAATCGGCATGCAGATGTATACCGCTAACGGCGCCGTACGGCCCCCGCCAGCCAGTCCCTTATTTGCGCCACTTGTCCAGGCTGACCACCTCAGCCTCGGTCCGCGGCGTGGGATCGGGCTCTTCGGGGTCGTCGTCTTCGTCCTCGTCGTCGTCATGCAACTGGGTTTCGAAGCGCAGCCCGAATTCCACCGACGGGTCGACGAAGGTGTGGATCGAATCAAAGGGGATATACAGCGGTTCGGGCGAATCGCCGAAGTTGAGTGTCACGAAGAAGCCGTCGTCCGTCACTTCAAGGTTGTCGAACCAGTGCTGGATCACCACGGTCATTTCATCGGGATAGCGCGCGCGCAGCCAGTCGGCCAGCTGTGCCCCGGGGTGGCGGGTGTCGAAGGTGATGAAGAAATGATGTTCGCCCGGCAGGCCGTCACGCGCCACATCCGCCAGAACGGTCTGAATCAGGCCGCGCATCGCGCGGTGCATGAGGTTTCCGTAATCGATGCTGCGCGCCATGTCCGTCCTTTCGCCTCGGTCGCCACAGCATAGGAGATTCGCGCCGTAAGGGAAGGGGGGCCGGGCCGGGGCCGCGCCCCGCCGCGGCCAATGCCCGCCTAGCGCAGCCGTTCCCCCGACAGGCACAGCGCCATGGTTTCGGGCGGCAGCGCGCCAAGATGTTCGAACATCGAGATCATGTCGAAATGATTATACGCCTCGGCAAACAGGTCACCTTCGAAGCGCAGCATCAGCTGGCCGGAAAATTCCACTGGCGCCATGCTTTGCATGGCTTGCGCCTTGACCGTGATCAGCGCCCAGAGCCAGTCGCCCGCGACCACATGGCGCGCGATCTGCAGGTCGATCCCGGTCAGCAGGGCACGCAGCGCGGGCACCAGTTCGCCGAATTCATCGGGATGGATTTCCAGCCCCGCCATCAGCCCGCGGGCGCAGGCGGCAGGGGTGAAGTCCTGGCCGATCGTGTCCAGATCGCCATCGATCCAGACGCGTTGCAGCCAGTTTTGCAGCAGGTCGAGCTTGCGGTCCATGGTGCTTCCCATCGCGGTTGTCGGGGCGACCCTGGCACAGAGGGTTTGCAAAGCCGTTAACGCCCGCCGGTGACAGGTTGCGGGCCGCAAGGGGGATGGGGGAAGGTGCAGGATTCTGTTGCCAGGCTCCTGCGGGCCCCGCCTTGGGCTGCTAGGCACAAGGGCTTAAGGTTTCGGTTACCCGAGCTGCTTACGCAGCCAGAGCGACCGGAGCACGGTTGTCGTTGGCAACTGTACTTTTTGCACCGATAACGGTGGTAGCTCACCGAGACAAAGCAAACACCTTTAGACGTTCGTCGATCCTGTTTCGGCCCCATTTGCCCCCAACGAGGGTGCTTTGGTGGAGCCGCCGGGTACCGCCCCCGGGTCCGATCCGGTTATTCCGTGCGCGTTTATGTCCATAGTCCGGGTTGCCCCGGACAGATCGAATATAGGGGGGCGGGATCGGGCATGCAAGGGGCGGGCGCCCGTCAAACGCCCGTCAAACGCCGGTCAAACGCCGGGCGGGCGGGGCGCGCGCGGCGGGCGGGCAGGGGGCTGTCTGCCCCCTCTTGGCCTGCGGCCAATTCACCCCCGAGGATATTTCGGCAAAGCCGAAGGGCGAGGATATTCCGGCAAAGCCGAAGGGCGAGGATATTCCGGCAAGGCCGAAGGGCGAGGATATTTCGGCAAGGCCGAAGGGAGGGCAGTAAAAAGGGGCGCCCGGGGACGCCCCTGTGGTCTGCGATCGCGGCGGGATCAGAAGCCTGCCTTGATCTTTTCGAATTCCGCCAGCTGGCGTTCGCGCAGTGCCGGGTCGTTCGGGGTCTGGGCCAGAATCGGCGCGTCGATATCGGTCAGGCCCGCGGTTTCCAGGTCCGCGGCGGGGACCAGGTCCATCGCGGCGGTGTTGGTGTGACCATAGCCGATGGCATCCAGCAACTCGGGGCCCGCCTCGGGGCGCAGCCAGGCATTGACGAAATCATAAAGCTTGTCTTCCGACCCGGGCCCGTCCTTGAGGTTGACGAAGCCGCAGAACCAGGTGGACGAGCCTTCCGTGGCCTCGCGCTGGAAGGCGACGGGGTAGCCGTCATCCTGAAGGTAGGCGACGCCGTCGTTCCAGGACCAGGCCACCAGAACCTCGCCCGAGGCCATGATCTGCGACATCTCGGCCGGATCGGACCAGTAGGAGCGGATGTTCTTGTGCGCCTCGCGCAGCCAGGCGGCGGCGGCGGCGAACTGTTCTTCGCTGACATCGGTCCAGTCGGTCACGCCGGTGGCCAGATAGGCAAGTGCCCAGACATCGTCCGAGCTGTCGGGCATCGAGGTGCGGCCCTGATACTTCGGGTTGGTGAAGACCGAAAGCGAGGCCACATCCTCGGCCGGCACCTGGTCGGGGTTGTAGGCGATGGCGGTCACGCCCCAGTCGGTGGGCAGATACCACACGCCCGCATCGTCCTTGAAGATCGGGCTGTTCAGGAAGTCTGGGTCGAGATTGGCGAATTCGGGGATGCGGCTGGTGTCCCAGGGCTCGATCAGTCCGGCGTCGCGGTATTTCGACACCATCTGCGAACAGGGATGGGCGACATCGGCCCTGAAACCCGAGGCGAGCTTTTGATAGGCCTCGTCGTCATCGCCGTAGAAGGTGTAGCTGGGGCCGGTGCCGTGCTTTTCGATATAAGGCGCGAACAGGCCCTCTTCCTCGAAACCGGCCCAGTCGAAGACCAGCAGGTCGGGATCTGCGGCGCGTGCGGGCAGGGTAAGGGCGAAGGCGGCGGCACTGGCCAGAAGAAGCGAAGACTTGCGCATGATTTCCCTGTTGAAAGCTTTGGGTTGTTCACTGACGCTAGACGCTGGCGCAGGTCCGGGCAAGCCACATTCGGCCCATCGGCACGGGTGTGATTGACCTTTGCCGATGCTTTGCGCAACTGTCGTGGCACCCGGGGCAAATCAACCCCGGCCTACGCCGTGCAGGAGAGCTGATGACCATCCCGACCCTTGATCTTCGTTTCGTGCGCCGGCACTTTCCCGCCTTTTCCGATCCGGTGGCCGCGCAGCGGGGTTTTTTCGAGAATGCCGGCGGGTCCTTTGCCTGTGCGCCGGTGATCGACCGGCTGACGCGGTTCTATCGCACCCGCAAGGTGCAGCCCTATGCGGCCTATCCCGCCTCGGCCGCGGCCGGGGCCGAGATGGATGAGGCGCGCCAGCGGCTGGCGGCAATGCTGGGCGTGGCCGGGGATGAGGTCAGCTTTGGTCCCTCGACCACGGCCAATACCTATGTGCTGGCCCAGGCCTTTCGCGGCGCGCTGGCCCCGGATGAGGCGATCGTGGTCACGGACCAGGACCATGAGGCGAATTCCGGCCCCTGGCGGCGGCTGGCCGAGGCGGGGATCGAGATCCGCGAATGGGGCATCGACCCCGACACCGGCCATCTGGACCCCGCGCAGCTGGCGCCCTTGCTGGCCGACGGGCGGGTCCGGCTGGTCTGTTTCCCGCACTGTTCCAACGTGGTGGCGCAGATCAATCCGGTGGCCGAGATCGTGGCGATGGCCCATGCGGCAGGCGCGGTGGCCTGTGTCGACGGGGTCAGCTATGCCCCCCATGGGTTGCCCGATGTGGCCGCGCTGGGCGCCGATATCTACCTGTTTTCGGCCTACAAGACCTATGGGCCGCATCAGGGCATCATGGTGATCCGCCGTGATCTTGGTGCGCGGCTGCCCAATCAGGCGCATTGGTTCAACGCCGAGGTGCTGTGGAAGCGATTTACGCCCGCCGGTCCCGATCATGCCCAGGTGGCCGCCTGCGCGGGCATCGCCGATTACATCGATGCGCTGCACGATCATCATTTCGCGCCTGAACCCGACGCCCGGCTGCGCGCGGCGCGGGTGCACGGGCTGATGCGCGCGCAGGAAACCCGGCTGATGCAGCCCTTGCTGACCTATCTGCACCACCTTCCCGGGCTGCGCCTGCTTGGCCCCGTTTCGGCCGGGGACCGCGCGCCCACCTTCGCGCTGGCGCTGGGCGGGCCGGCCGCGCCGGTTGCCGCGGCGCTTGCCGAACGGGGCATCGATTGCGCGGGGGGGCATTTCTATGCCCGCCGCCCGCTGGAATCGATGGGCGTCGACCCGGACGCGGGCGTCCTGCGGCTGTCCTTCGTGCATTACACCACGCCCGAGGATGTGGCCCGGCTGATCGGCGCGCTTGATGCGGTGCTGGACGCACAGCGCGCGGGCCTGCCGGCGCGGTGATCCAGCCGCCCGGGCGGTGCGTAAAAGCGGAAACCCTGGGGGCAGGCGATGGGCGAAACACCGATACTTCTGTGGCTGCGGCGGGATTTCCGGCTAAGCGATCACCCGGCCATGGCGGCCGCCGTGGCGACGGGGCGGCCGGTGATCCCGGTCTTTATCCATGACGAGACGGTCGAGGCGCTGGGCGCCGCGCCGAAATGGCGGCTGGGGGCGGCGGTCGGGCATTTCGCGGGGCTGCTGGACCGGATCGGGTCGCGCCTGATCCTGCGGCGCGGCCCCGCGCTGGACGTGCTGCGCGCGCTGGTCGCGCAGACCGGGGCGGGGGCGGTCTGTTGGTCGCGGCTTTACGATCCGGTCTCGGTTGCGCGCGACACCGGCGTCAAGGCCGCGCTGAAGGCGGCAGGCATCGCGGCGCAGAGCTTTGCCGGGCACCTGCTGTTCGAACCCTGGACGGTGCAGACCGGCGCGGGCGGGCCCTATCGGGTCTATTCGCCCTATTGGCGCGCGGTCAAGGGACGTGAGGTTCTGCCCGCGCTTCCGGCGATTCATCAGCTTCGTGCGCCAGGCCATTGGCCAGAAAGCGAAAGTCTGGAAGACTGGCGGATGGGCGGGGCGCTGCGGCGGGGCGCTGCGGTGGTCGCGCGCCACGCGCAGGTTGGCGAGGCGGCGGCGCTGGACCGGCTGGACCGTTTCATCCGCGGGCGGATCGACCGCTATCAGGACCGGCGCGACTTTCCGGCGGAACCCGCCACCTCGGGCCTGTCGGAAAACCTGACGCTGGGTGAAATCTCGGCCAGGGTGGTCTGGCATGCGGGCTGGCGCGCGCTGCAGGAAGGTGCTGCGGGGGCGGAACATTTCCTGAAGGAACTGGTCTGGCGCGAATTTGCCTGGCATCTGCTGCACCATTTCCCGGATCTGGCCCAGGACAACTGGCGCGCGGAATGGAAGGATTTTCCCTGGCGCGGGGACAATGACGATGCCGAGGCCTGGCGGCGCGGCATGACCGGCGAACCCTTTGTCGATGCGGCCATGCGGCAGATGTATGTGACCGGCACGATGCACAACCGCGCGCGCATGATCGCGGCATCCTACCTGACCAAGCATCTGCTGACCGACTGGCGCGTGGGCCTGAAATGGTTTGAAGACTGCCTGATCGACTGGGACCCGGCGGCCAATGCGATGGGCTGGCAATGGGTGGCGGGATCCGGCCCCGACGCGGCCCCCTATTTTCGCGTGTTCAACCCCGGGGGGCAGGCGGAAAAATTCGACAAGACAGGTGGTTATCTGGAAAAGTTCATCGCCGAGGGGCGGCCTTCGCCGGCCCCCGAGGCGCTGGAATTCTTTGCCGCCTGCCCGAAATCCTGGGGCCTTTCGCCGGACCAGAGCTATCCCGTGCGCCGGATTTCCCTTGACGCAGGGCGCAAGCGGGCTTTGACTGCCTATGCGGCGCGCGAAAAGTGAACCTGGCACGCCCGCCATGCGTATCCGGTTGAAAACGCTCAAGGGGGACGCAGATGTTCGACATGGATGCCAAGGTGCTGACCGATACCGCGGGGCAGAAGAACCTGCCGCGCTGGTTCGCGCGGGTCTTTGCCGTGGCGGGGCGCGGGGTGGCGCATGGGCAGCTGGATTTCGTCCTGCCCGACGGGCGGCGCTTTCGCATCCGCGCCGCCGCACCCGGGCCGCAGGCCGAGGTGGTGGTGCATGATCCCGACATTTTCGCCCGCCTGATCCGCGAGGGCGATCTGGGCTTTTGCGAGGCCTATCTGGATGGCGGCTGGTCCTCGCCCGATCTGATGGCCTTCATGGATCTGATCCATGCCGACAATGACGATCTGTATGACGGTTTTCCGGGCCTGGGCCTGCTGCGCAAATATGAGGCCTTCCGCCACTGGCTGCGCGGCAATTCACGCGCGCAGGCCCGGCGCAACATCGCGGCGCATTACGATCTGGGCAATGATTTCTACGCGCTCTGGCTGGACCCCTCGATGACCTATTCCTCGGCGCTTTATCGCGGCACCGATGACCTGCAAGAGGCGCAGCGCCAGAAATACGCCGCCATGGTCGATGCGCTGGACGTCGCGCCGGGCGCGCATGTCCTGGAAATCGGCTGCGGCTGGGGGGGCTTTGCCGAATATGCCGCGGGCGAACGCGGGCTGCGCCTGACCTGCCTGACGATTTCACAGGCCCAGCACGATTATGCCGTGGCCCGCATCGCGCGCGCGGGCCTGGCCGGCCGGGTCGAAATCCGCCTGCAGGATTACCGCGATACCACCGGCCAGTTCGACGCCATCGCCTCGATCGAGATGTTCGAGGCGGTGGGCGAAAAATACTGGCCCACCTGTTTCGATGTGGTCCACGACCGGCTCAGGCCCGGGGGAAAGGCCTGCCTGCAGGTCATCACCGTGCAGGAAAAGCGTTTTCAGATCTATCGACAAAGCCCGGATTTCATTCAGAAATACATCTTCCCCGGCGGTATGCTGCCGCCGCCTTCGAAGATGCAATCCCTGCCGCAGGCGGCGGGGCTGCGGCCCCTGGGGGGGCTGTCCTTCGGGCGCGATTACGCGCGCACGCTGCGCGTCTGGTACGAACGTTTCAATGCCCGCTGGCCCGAAATCGCCGCGATGGGGTTTGATGCGCGCTTCCGGCGGATGTGGAATTTCTATCTTGCCTCTTGCGCCGGTGCCTTTGAGTACGGAAACTGCGATGTGACGCAATTCCGCTATGAAAGGCCCGGGGGGTAGATGCCGACAGCAGCCAAACTTTTTGCCGCGGTGGCGTTGGCGTTGGCGGGGTTCTTTACCGGCGCGCTGGTGCTGCAATACCTGCCGGGCGTGGCGGGGGGCGGGCGGCTGCCGCTGACTGCGGCCTCGATCGGGCTTTTGCTGGGCTGGCAGGTGATCGGCCGGTCGGTGGGCCGGGGGATGTGGCTTGCGGCGCAGGCGGGGATGCGGGCCTCGGTCTATCTGGTCATTCTGGTGCTGTTCTTCCTGGGCACGCTGCAGATGATCCGCTGGTCGGTGCGGATGCGCTATGATGGCCCGTTCGAGGCGCTGACCGACATTGTGGGGCAGGGCCTGGACATGGGGGCCGCCGCGCTGCGGCCCGATGTGGTGATCGTTCTGTTCCTGGGTGGCGCGCTTGCCGGCATCGCCTCGGAATGGGCGCATCGGCGCTGGGTCTGAGGGGCGGGCACGGCTTGACGATCCGGTATTTCCTGTATGGCACCCTGCGCCATCCGCCGCTTCTGGCGCGGGTGCTGGGGCGGGCCGCGGATGGCGTGGCCGCCCCGAACTGCGCCCCGAACTGCGCCCGGATCCGGGCCGCGATCCGGGTGATGATCTGTCGCCGGGGCCGGGGGCAGGGGGTTGAGGCTTTGGCCCCCAGGGCCTAAGTCTTGGCAAACGGCATGACCATGACCACACGAACAGAAGAGGGACACCCCATGCGCATCTGCAACGATCTGGCCGAGGCGATCGGGAACACCCCGCTTGTCAGGCTGCGCCGCGCCTCGGAAATGACGGGCTGCACGATCCTGGGCAAGGCCGAGTTCATGAACCCCGGCCAGTCGGTCAAGGACCGCGCCGCGCTTTACATCATCCGCGATGCGGTGGCGCGCGGCCTGCTGAAGCCCGGCGGCACGATTGTCGAGGGCACGGCGGGCAATACCGGCATCGGGCTGGCGCTGGTCGGCGCCTCGATGGGCTTTCGCACGGTGATCGTGATCCCGGAAACGCAAAGCCAGGAAAAAAAGGACATGCTGCGCCTGGCCGGGGCCGAACTGGTACAGGTGCCGGCGGCGCCCTATTCCAACCCCAACAACTATGTCCGCTATTCCGGTCGCCTGGCCGCCGAACTGGCCAGAACCGAACCCAATGGCGCGATCTGGGCCAATCAGTTCGACAATGTCGCCAACCGCCAGGCCCATGTGGAAACCACCGGCCCCGAGATCTGGGACCAGACCGGGGGCAAGGTCGATGGCTTCATCTGCGCCGTCGGTTCGGGCGGGACGCTGGCGGGGGTGGCGATGGCGCTGCAGCCCAGGGGCGTGCAGATCGGCCTGGCCGATCCCGAAGGTGCTGCACTGCACAGCTATTACACCGAAGGCGTGCTGAAGGCCGAAGGCTCGTCGATCACCGAAGGCATCGGGCAGGGGCGCATCACCGCCAATCTGGAAGGCATCCGCCCGGACATGAGCTTCCGCATCCCCGATGCCGAGGCGCTGCCCGTGGTCTTTGACCTGCTGTCGGATGAAGGGCTGTGCCTGGGCGGATCGTCCGGCATCAACGTGGCCGGCGCGATCCGCATGGCGCAGGAAATGGGGCCGGGGCACACCATCGTCACCATCCTGTGCGATTACGGCACGCGCTATCAATCCAAGCTGTTCAACCCCGATTTCCTGCGCGCCAAGGGCCTGCCGGTGCCCGCGTGGCTGGACGGTCCGGGCCGCGCCATCCCCGAGGTCTATGAGGGATGATGCCTCTGCTGCGGCTTGCCGCCGTTCTTGTGCTGCTGGCGCTGCCCGCCACCGCGCAAGAGGTCCAGGCCCCGGATTATGCCGTCTGGGAACGCGAGGCGCAGACCGTTCGGCAGGCGGTGGATGACACCGTCATTGGCGACGAACGCCTGTCGCAGCTGCGCGCCGATGTGGTGAAATGGCGCAACACTTTCACCGCGGCGCAGGGTGTCAATGCCGACCGGATCGAGACGGTGCGCGGTCAGATCGAGGCCCTGGGCCCGGCCCCCGCGGAAGGCGAAACCGAAGATCCCGCGATCGCGGCGCGGCGCGCCGAACTGGCCGGGACGCTGGCCAGCCTTCAGGCGCCCCGCATCGCCGCCGCCGAAGCCGCGACCGAGGCCGATGGCCTGATCCGCAGCATCGACCGGCTGGTGCGCGAGCGCCAGGCCGACAAGCTGTTGCGGCTGTCGCCATCGCCTGCCAATCCGGTCAACTGGCCCGCCGCGGTATCGCTGGTGCGCTGGATGGGCGCGTGGATCTATGATGAAACCATCTGGCGCTTTACCCGGCCGATCAACCTGGAAACCTTGCGCAACAATGCGCCGCTGGTCGCGGTTCTGGTGCTGGTGGCGGGGGTGCTGCTGACGCGGGGCGGGCACTGGATGGGCCGCCTGACGCAATGGCTTCTGGCCCGGACGCAGATGCGCGGCCGCGGGCTGATCTCGGAACTGGTATCGCTGGGGCAGGTGGTGCTGCCGTTCCTGGGCGCGCTGATGCTGGTCACCGCGCTGGAAAAGACCGGGATGTTCGGGCCGATCCTGCTGGCGCTGTTCGGGGCCCTGCCGGGATTGCTGCTGGTGGTTCTGGCGGGCTGGTGGCTGGGCGCGCGGGTCTTTGGCGCGGGCGCGGGCGCGCTGGCGCTGCCCGATGAGGCGCGGGGCGAGGGCCGCTTTCACGCGCTGACGATGGGTCTGGCGCTGGCGCTTTACGGATTGCTGCAGGAATGGATCGCGCCGCGCGCGCAGGATTATCTGGGCGGGGCAGGGACCATCGCGGCGGACAAGGCGCAGGAAGTGGCGCTGCGCGCGGATGCGGCGCTGGCGGTGCTGTCTGTGCCGCTGCAGGTCTTCGCCGCCCTGGCGCTGTTCCGCATGGGGCAGCTGCTGCGCCGGCGCGCGGTGGCGGCGACCCGCGCGGGCGAGGATGCCGAATTCCGGCTCAAGCTGATGGCGTGGCTCGGCAATGCGACGATCGTGATCGCGGTGGTGGCGCCCGCGCTGGGGCTGATCGGCTATGTCAGCGCGGCCGATGCGCTGATCTGGCCGGCGATCCTGACGCTGGCGGTGCTGGCGGTGGTGGGCCTGCTGCAGGGCTTTGTGGCCGAACTTTACGGCGTGCTGACCCGGCGCGAGGATCGCCTGGCCGAGGATCTGGTTCCGGTGGTGGCGGGTTTCGTGCTGATCCTTCTGGCGCTGCCGGTGCTGGCGCTGATCTGGGGCGCGCGCCCCGAGGACCTGGTGGAACTCTGGACCCGGGCGAAAGCCGGCGTCTCGCTGGGGGGGGTGCGGATTTCGCCCATGGTCTTCGTGACCTTCGTGGTGGTCTTCGGCATCGGCTTCACGATCACGCGGCTGCTGCAGGGGGGCTTGCGCAGCTCGATCCTGCCCAAGACGCGGCTGGACAAGGGCGGGCAGAACGCCATCGTTTCCGGGGTCGGCTATCTGGGCATCTTCCTGGCCGCGATCCTGGCGATTTCCTCGGCCGGGATCGACCTGTCGTCGCTGGCCATCGTCGCGGGGGCGCTGTCGGTCGGCATCGGCTTTGGCCTGCAGAACATCGTGTCGAACTTCGTCTCGGGCATCATCCTGCTGATCGAACGCCCGATTTCCGAAGGCGACTGGATCGAGGTCGGCGGCCAGATGGGCA
Organism: Pontitalea aquivivens; assembly: GCF_046507575.1. Lineage (NCBI taxonomy): Bacteria > Pseudomonadati > Pseudomonadota > Alphaproteobacteria > Rhodobacterales > Paracoccaceae > Pontitalea > Pontitalea aquivivens. The sequence continues at coordinate 64,435 of NZ_JBKFEY010000010.1, forward strand.
CCGTCAGGGCGATTTCGGTGCGTTCCACCCGGATCGAAACCTTCGACCGGACCGAGGTGATCGTGCCCAATGCCGATCTGGTCTCGGGGCAGGTCACGAACTGGACGCGGGGCAACCTGACGGGGCGGGTGATCGTGCCGGTCGGCGTGGCCTATGGCACCGATACCCGCCGGGTCGAAAAGATCCTGACCGAGATCGCGGAAAACAATCCGCTTGTGATGATGGCCCCGCCGCCGCGCGTGCTGTTCACCGGGTTCGGCGCCGACAGCCTGAATTTCGAAATCCGCGCGATCCTGTCGGATGTGAATTTCGGCGTTTCGGTCAAATCCGACATGAACCACGAAATCGCCGCCCGCTTTGCCGCCGAAGGGATCGAGATTCCCTTCGCCCAGCGCGATATCTGGTTGCGCAATCCCGATGCCTTGCGCGCGGCCGCATCGGGCCCCGCCGGGCAAGCCAAGCCCGACCCGGCCCCCGAAAACCAGCCGGGCTGACACAGCCGCCGATGGTGGGCGAAAGGCGCACCCTCTGGCCTTCGGATTTGCGGAAATATCCCGGGGGTCCGGGGGCAGCGCCCCCGGGCCGCGCGCGCCATCAGCCGTGGTGGTCCTCGGGCAGACCCTCGCGCGACAAAAGCACCGCGACGGGACGGAAGGTTGGCGACTGGGCACAGACGATCATCAGCGCCACCATGATCGGCACCGCCAGGAACATCCCCGGCAGGCCCCAGACCGCCCCCCAGAACGCCAGCGAGGCGATGATGCCAAAGGACGACAGCCGCAGCGCCTTGCCCATCAGCATCGGGTCGATGACATTGCCGATCACGAATTGCACGATCGCCACCGACACCAGAATGCCCAGCGCCGAGGATGGCTCTTGCGTCAGGATATAGACCGCCAGCGCCGCAACCCCCGTCGCGATGATCGACCCGATCGAGGGGATGAAGTTCAGCGCGAAGGTCAGCACCGCAACCGGCATCGCCAACCCGAATCCCCCCAGCTTGAAGATGAAGAACACCACCGTCGCCGTGACCGCGCTGACCGCGGCCTTGACCATCAGGTAATGGTTCACCCGCCGCATGATCGTGCCCACGGTGCGCGCCGCGCGCTCGGCGCGGGCGTGATCGCCCAGCAGGTTTTCCAGCTTGGCATGGAACCAGACCCGTTCGGCGAACAGAAAGCCCACGAACAGGATGATCAGCACCGTCGCCGACAACAGGTTTGACGCTTGCCCGGCCATCGCCGTCAGATAGCCCGCGATCTCGATGCTCTGGATCGATGTCAGCACCGCCGCCTCGACATCCTCGCCCATCCATCGGAACAGTTCGGCAATGGCGCGCTGCGCGGGCCCGGCATAGGCCAGGATCATCGTCACCACCTCATTGGCCTGCGCCAGCAGGATCGCGCTGGCCGTCAGCAGGCCCGATGCGATCAGCGCCAGCGCCACCACCGAGGCCAGCCAGTTGGGCACCCGGATCGGCCCGATCCGCACCCGCGCGATCGCATTGATCGCCTCGGAGGTCAGCGAGAACAGGATGATCGCGATCGCAAGCGAAATCAGGATGAAGCGCGCCTGGACCAGCAAGAACAGCACCAGCGCAAAGGCTATCAGCCCCAGCAGGATCGTGGGCAGGCGCATCGTCTCGCGCATCGTGGGCGCCCGGCGCAGCACATCCGGCCCGCTGTTGTCTTTCATCTTCGGTGCCATTCCGTCCTTGCAGGGCCAATCCCTGCCGTTATCCGCCCGCGCGCCCGCTTGCGCCGCGCCACGGTAAGGTCCGCGCCCGCCCATGACAAGCGTAAGCCTGCGCCAAGGCCCCGTCATGAGCGTGTTTCATGGCTCTGGCTGCCGGGTGTCCGTATGAACGTACGCGAAGCCCCCCGCCTTCAGGTTTGGCCGGCGTTCGATACGGGGCGCGCCGACGCCGCTGGACGGATGACGGAAAGGCCCGGATCATCTGGAAAGGCCATCGCATGGCGTGACGCTGGCAAGGGGCCGCGGCAGCCGATCCGCGATCTGATCCGCGCCCATGTCCTTGCGGCGGAACGGCCGCACGCCGATGGCACGACCGGGCCGCTGATGGCCAGGGGCGGCACCATATGGCATGGTTCTGGACCGGCCTGCGCGACGACCGGCCTTTGCGGGCGGGGCACGCGCGGATGTCGAGGCACAACCCCGGCGCCAGGCCCATCGGTTACATGCTCGACGAAGACAGCCGCCGGGACGCCTTTACCCGGCTTCTTGCCGACGGCCGCGTCTGCCTGACATGCCACTGTCGCACCTGCCGGAACGGCCCCCGTGGAACGGGGGGCCGAACCCACCGCCAAAGCCGCGCAACCACGGCCAGGCCGGATGGTTGCCGACAAGCAGCCCGCACAGGTCCCGCGCGCCCCGGACCGGCGCCCCGGCCCGGCCTGGCCTGGCTTGCCCCCCCCCGGACACGGCTCAGCGGTATGCCTTCGCCAGACGCCCCGCGGCGCCCCGATACACCCCACCGCAAATCCGCAATTCCCACGATCGCCCCCTTGCGCAACCCGCCCGTTTGCGGTTAGAGAACGCTCCACGGAGAGGTGGCCGAGTGGTCGAAGGCGCACGCCTGGAAAGTGTGTAGGCGGGGAACCGTCTCGAGGGTTCGAATCCCTCTCTCTCCGCCACACTCAAATGCCGAATCTGTCCAAAGGCCCTGATGGGGCCTTTTTTCCTTTTGTTTCAAAGGGGTTTAGCTTTTGCCGCCGTCCTTCGGAGACTGGCAGAACGCTCCAAATCGGTCTCTGACAGCCCTGTGTCTCTTTTCGAGCGCCCTGAGCTGTTGGTGGGGCGGTGATAAATTATAAATTAATTATAGTGCCTTGTGGGTTTTTGGCGAGCGCCCTTTTCGAGTGATAAACGGCATCGGAGACAGATACGAATCCGAGAGACGGTCGCGCGGGCGGCGGCCGTTCAGCGGTGACAATGACAGCGCGAGTTGCTTTCAATCCGGTACGACAGTGTTGCAGTTGTTCGCGTGGACGCGGCCAACGCTCTGTTTTCAGGGCATTTCATGGATTGACAATCCTAGCCCTATTGACGTAGCCAATAATAATCATCGAAGTTTGCCCGCAGGTATGTCGCCCGCGGGCTTTGTTTTTTCTGGCAGGGCGAAAGACTCATGAGCGAAGCGCCATCTGCGCTTGGTCTCCGAACACCACCTCCGCCTGTTCCGCCCACGGCAATGCCGCGCACTCCGTCAATTGAATCAGCGTGACGGCAATAGGTGCTCGCTTGTAGACGATCCCCTTGAGGACTTCTGGTGCAAGGTATGCTAACCGCAGCTGCCGACTGACATGGCGCTCGGCAAGGTTCACGGCAATGGCAAGATCGCGCACGGTGCCGAATTCGCCGGCCTCAATGCGTCGCCGCCACGCCCACGCCCGGCCGATCGCGCGCAGGATGTGCGGGTCTTGGGTCTGATCCTCGCACGGCCGGTAATCTGCAGGCGGCATGATCTTTGGCCGTCCGTTTTTCCTGCGTAGCTTGAGCGGCACGAAGATCTGGATGGTATCTGTGTCAGACATCACTCAGCTGCCTCCAGCCGGCGCGGCGTCATCAAATCGCGCATGACGCCGGCCATGCCATCGGTGCGCAGGTCGATGACAAGCCCTTCGGCGCTCACAGTGACGCGCCGGACAAGCAACTGAATGATCCGCGCCTGCTCCGCAGGAAACAGCTGTTCCCAAAGCTGCGGGAACTGTTGCAGGGCGGCGATGGCTTCTGCCTCGGGGATGTCTTCGCGATCCAATCCGGCAATAACCTGCGCTGTTGTGTTCGGTGTGCGCAGAATGCGGCAGATTTCGGTGATCACTGCCGCCTCGGCGGTGTCCGCTGGCAGGCGGCGAGGAATGCCGTCCTCAGGCGTATCGCGGCTCTTCAGAATATCCATCGACACGTAATACCGATACCGGCGCGTCCCCTTCTTGGTGCTGGAAGGCGTCATAGCCGCACCGGTTGCATTGAAGAGCAGTCCTTTCAGCAGCGCCGGGGTTTGCGTCCGGCTGTTGTTCGCGCGCTTGCGGGGGCTTTCCCCCAAAATGTTATGCACCTGGTCCCAAAGCCGGGCCTCGATGATGGCCTCGTGCTCGCCGGGATAGGCTGTGCCCTTGTGGACCGCTTCGCCGCGATAGACGCGGTTGTTAAGCAGGCGGTAAATATAGCCCTTGTCGATGAGCGTGCCCTGTTTGGTGCGCATGCCGTCGCGGCGAAGTTCCCGGGCGAGGATCGTAGCTGACCCAATCGCGACGAAACGCTCGAACAGCTTGCGGACCTTGGCAGCTTCCTCTTGGTTCACCACGAGTTTGCGGTCGACGACATCGTATCCGAGGGGCACATAGCCGCCCATCCACATGCCCTTCATGCGCGAGGCCTTCACCTTGTCGCGAATACGCTCAGCGGTGACCTCACGCTCGAACTGGGCGAAGGACAGCAAAATGTTCAGCGTCAGCCGCCCCATGGAGGTAGTGGTGTTGAAGGACTGAGTGACTGAGACGAAGGTCACGCCATTGCGGTCGAACACCTCGACCAGCTTCGAGAAGTCCATCAGTGACCGCGACAGCCGGTCGATCTTGTAGACGACCACGACATCGATCAGGCCGTCCTCGATGTCGGCCAGAAGCTGCTTGAGGCCGGGGCGTTCGAGCGTCCCACCGGAAATGCCGCCGTCGTCATACTGATCGCGGACCAGCGCCCAGCCTTCGGATTTCTGGCTGGCAATATAGGACTCGCAAGCCTCCCGCTGCGCATGAAGGCTGTTGAACTCTTGCTCGAGGCCTTCCTCGCTCGACTTGCGGGTGTAGATGGCGCAGCGCAGGCGGCGCACGGGTTTCTGAGCGAGATCCTTCATGCCTCACCCCGCTTCCGCTCACGCAGGCCAAAGAAGCGGTAGCCGTTCCAGCGTGTGCCGGTTATCGCACGCGCCACAGCGGACAGTGACTTGTAGCGTCGGCCCTCCCAGTCGAACCCGTCTTTCAGCACCGTGACAGTGTGGGCGACACCGTCCCATTCACGGATGAGCTTTGTGCCCAGCACGGGGTTTCTGGGGTCGGCAATCTGCGCCTTGTGCTTCAGCGTGCCCTCGACCTCGTCAGCCAGCAGATCGAGCAGGCGGCGTGTTTGCTTGTCAGGACCGCCGAAGGTCAGCTCCTGAATGCGGTACGCCAGCCGGCCTTCCAGGAAGTTGCGGCTGTTGTTGGGGGCGGGCGCGTCGAAGAGCGCTTGCCATTCGGCTTTCAGTTCGTTGACCGACATTGCCTTCAGGGCGGCCAGGCGGGCAAGGATTGGTTCATGTGTCATCATGCGGATCTCCGGTGAGTTGGAACCGCAGTACCGCTCTGTTTGCGTTGAAAGTGTAGCGAACTATCTTCCTTTGCCCGAGATAGCTGCCCGCGATCGCGGTCGATCAGGCGCACCACAGCCCCTGCAAGCAGGGCATACAGCTCGGCCCTCCGCTCATGGGCCGTCATCCGGTCGGGATGAATAGGATTTGGTCTGTGCATTGCGGTTGTTCCCTCTTCGCCGCTCGCAGCGAGCGGCTTCTGGAGAGGAAAAGCCATCCGAAGGCACGAAATGGGACAACGTGGACAGCAGAGCGGCATGTGAGGCGTCGGTCGCCACTCCCTCTGGTCAGAAAAATCGCCCTCGGGGCTGAGCACCCCCGGTCAGAATTGTCTACGGGCAATTTTACTGTTTATCTGCCTTACGGTTCGTCTATCTAAATTCGTGCTACTTCAGGAGACATGTGCGACCTTCCCCTATGGACGCTCCTGTCACTTCCCCAGTGGTCAAGGATGTCCATGGCCAGCCTCTTGCCCTGAGGTGCAGGGTCGATCATTTTGCGGGGAAAGGAGAGCACAAATGGCAGAGCAAAAGCAAGAAAACATCGACGGCGATCCCCATTCCGCCAAAGGTAAAGGGTCAAAGTCCATTGCCGCGCGCTGGGGTGGGGCAGTAACGAAGATGGGCTACTGCCCAGTCCCCGCGCTCCTGCTGCGCGCTCAGCGCCGGCTGGGCCTTAATCCGTCGCAGCTGGCGGTCTTGCTTCAGATCATCGAGCACTGGTGGGATGCAAGTCGAGATCCGTATCCGAGCAAGGCAGAGCTGTCGGACCGTCTCGGCATAAGCGAGCGGCAGGTTCAGCGGTACATCCGGGAACTGGAGGAGAACGGCCTCCTGACCCGCATCGCATATTATGGTGAATCCGGGGGGCGGGAGAACAATCGCTACGACCTGTCCGGTCTGGTGAAGCGCCTTGCGGAAATTGCCCCGGATTTCATCGCTGAACGCGAAGAGCGCAAACGCAAACGCAAGGCAGCCGCCATGCCGGGCGGTGGAAGACGCCGCACACCCGGCGTGAAAGCCGACTCTACCGCCTAAGCCCTCTCGGAGGCCATGCGCCACCGGTGAAGACCCAAACGGAGCTGCTGATAGCGTGGCTCTGATCCAATCCGCTTGTCCTGATGAACCCCGCCCGAAAGGAGGCCTCTCGATGAACATCAACTTCAGACCCGGTCAATATGGCCATGGAAATGATCGGAACAGCCAAGGTGACGGCGCTGGTTCCGCATTCTGCAATGACTGGCGTTGTCAGGATTGTCGGCGCTTGCTGGGCAAGCACAACGGTTCTCAGATGCAGATCCGTCGCAAGCCGCTCGACTATGTCGTGGGCTTTCCGGTCTACGCGATCTGCCCCGGCTGCGGCGCGTTGAATGCTCGAATGAAAGCTTGAACGCGCTGTAAAGCGCGTTCTTTCCCCTCGATCTCCCCTTCATCCAGAGACGCGCGACGTCCTGACCTGGCCACGAGAAGGCGCTGGACGCCTGGCCGTAAGGCAGGCGTCCAATGTGTCTCGCATGGCACGAGATCCGTGAGCATCTCACGGCTTCAACTTCAACATTCGGGTTTCAGCGCAGCTTCGACCTTCTACGGCGATCCCACAGCGCGCTGAAACCCTTCGGCGACCCGGCAGCCCTACTGAACGGGTTGCACCGTCCCGATGGCGACCCTGGCAAAAAGAATATGATTCTCATCGCGCTGATCCGTGCCGCGCAACCGGATGGTCCGTGCGCCGATCATGCGTTGACGCTGCTGTTGCTCGCGCTCTGGCCCGGGCTGGATGGTATCAGGCGCCGGTCGCTCGCGCGCCGGATGGGTACTGCTGAGGACATTGCCTCCGATCTGCTCGCACGCGCGACGGAAGCGATCCGCACAATTCATCTCGGCCGCGTCAACTGGATCGCGGCAACGGTGCTGCGCAACATCGAGCGCGACATCATCCGGGCCCGACAGCGAGACCAGGCCCGCGCGCGTCTCGCCAGCGACACCGATTCCGACATGGTCATGGATGGCGGCGACAGCGGGATTGGCGCGGCCGGATCTGCGCGATTGGAGGACGCGGTGCGGGAGGTGCTCGGCGACGACGCCGTCATCGTGATCCGTGTGGCGGTCGAGGGGTTTACGCAGGCCGAGGCCGCCGTCGAGCTGGGCCTGACCAGGGACGCAGCGCGCAAGCGCTACCAGCGGGCCGTCCGGCGCCTTCGTGAAGCTCTCCAGGAAAAATTCTGAAGCGATGTCCCACTCGGGCCGCCCGGGTGGCTTTTGGTTTGTGAATGGCCCGGATCGGGGCCGTGTTCTGGAGACGGATGACCGATGCAAGAGACTGATCAAGACGGCGAGATGGTCCGGATCCCGGGCCTGTATCGCCACTGGGAATTGCCACAGATCCTGCGGATGCACGAGGCCTTTCGGATCGAGGCTGCGGGTGCGCACGAGGATGGCACACCGCTGCTGGCGGTGTTTTCGAGCGGTGATGGCCCTGCCGCACAGGTCGTCGCGCAGCTCTGGACCCAGGCTCCCGACAACACCGCTGCGATGGGGGCAAAGCGCCCGTCGACGGCAGCGTGACGGAAGGGCCTGGCCATGACGCAGCGCAAGACCGCCGCCGCCGCAATCCGGCAGACGGAGCCGATCTCAGAAATCCGGTTCTGCGCCTGGGTGGCACAAGCCAAACCAGGCGACCGGCTGGAATATCACCGCGGCTACCTCGCGGTGGATGCCGACAAGCTCACGTCGAAGCTGGACCTGAACGCGCGCGCCGAACTGGTGCTTCTACGCGACCGCGCCTTCGGGTGCGAAGCGCAGGGTCTCGTGCACCTCGTACAGGAACGCATCGGCCCAGACCTGTTCACCTACGTCGCAATCGCCCGCCCGCACAAGGGCACCGCGTCCGCTGCCGCCTTGAAGCGGCTCGCAGACGTCGCGGCCTGACCCATCCCCCGAAAAGGAGCCCCTATGACCTATCCCGCAAACACCCCCAGCATCAACGACATGCTCAACATGCCCACAGGCGATCTGGCGCAGATGCCGGTCGAGTTGCTGGCCGCGTTGCAGGCTGAACTGGATCATGCCGGCAAGCAGCTGAAGGCCGCGACTACCCGGTTCAACAGCGCCCTTGAGGTTCGTTACGCCACCCGTGCCGCCGAGGCTCGCCGCGCCTGCGGCAAAGACACCGGCACGGTTCGCTTGGTCGATGGCGATTACACCGTGGTCGCGGATCTGCCCAAACGCGTCGACTGGGATCAGGACCTGCTGGCGCAGATCGCGCGGAACATCGCCGACAGCGGCGAGGACCCGGCCGATTTCATTGACACCAAGCTGACCGTCTCGGAGCGCAAGTACGGAGCGCTGCCCGAGGCCTGGCGCAGGGGTTTCGAGCCTGCGCGCACCGTGAAGACCGGCACGCTCAAGGTCACTCTGGAGCCGGTGGAGGCGCAGAAATGACAGAGCTCGCCCCTATTCCCGCGGCAAGCGAGAACCTTCCGGGTCTCATCGATCGTGCCGCGTCGATGCTGGCTAGCGCCAAGACCGCGGCGGAGGTTCTGGAAGCTCGCGAAGCAGCAGGCCTTGCCTATGATATCGCGAAACGGGTCGCGCGGCTCAAAAACGCCAAAGCTACCCATGACGATCTTGTCGCTGCCGCCCATCGTGCGCAGGCCGATGCGCTAGAAATTGAGGCTGCCGCCAAGCGGCGCCTCGCCGATGAATATGACGCCGCGCAAGCGCGTGGTGAGGTTGCATCTGATGGGCGTCCCAAAACCGTTGTGGGCGGCAACGGTATTCCCGCGACGTCTACCGACCTCGGATTGCGCCGCGACCAGATCCATGAAGCGCGTCGTCTGCGCGACGCGGAAGCTGCTGACCCTGGCATCGTGCGCCGCACCCTCGATGCAAAACTCGAGCGCGGCGAGGAACCGACCCGCTCTGCGGTCCGTCGCGCGGCAGAGGATCGTCTGCAACGCTCGCTCGACCGGCTGCAGCGCATTCATGAAAGCGTCCGCCGCCTTGAGGAAAACCGCCCGCCGCCGCTGACGCCGGAGATGCGGGCGCGCCAGATCGCGGTGTTCGGGACGCAAGAGGACCGCGCGATCTGCGGCCGGATCGATGAGATCATCGAACGCATCGATGAGCAGCCAAGCCCTCTCGAAGCGGTGCGCCGCGTTCCACCCGCGTCTCGCCATGCCATCGATACCGCGCCGATCCGACGCGCGGCGGCCTGGCTCACCGACTTCAGCACCCTTTACGAACAGGAGGTCCAAAATGGGACAAATGCGACTGAATGACGTTGTCGCCGAGATCGTCGGCGAAGTGATCGCGGGACGCGCGATCAACAAGCGGCAGGCGGCAGTTAACCGCTGGGACGATATCGATGCGGATGGCCAGTATCTCGCTGGGATCGATGGCGTTGTCGCCCGCATCGACACGCGGGCACGCCGCCTGAAGCTCAGGGCAGAACAGGCAGCCACCCCAGCGCAACCGGAACTGCCGTTTTCATTGCCGGTGGCAGTTGCCATGGACCTCGAGGGCACGACGCTGGTCTCGACACGCCAACTGACCCGCGCAGAATTCGCGCGAGCCATCGAGATCCGGCACCTTCAAATTGCCCATGATAGCGCGGCTTTGCGTGAATGGCGCGAGGCTCTGCGTCAGGCCAATCAGTTCTGGGCCGACCACCCGGACAGGAGCTTCGGTGACTGCCTTGATGCCATTCTGGCAAAGGGCGGCCCCGCGCTCGGTGGGGAGGCAGTGCAATGAAAATGCTGCCTCCCAAGCCCAACACTCCGGCAGCCGATCTCGCCCTGCTCGAAGAAAAGCGGCGCGCGATGCGGCGTCAGGCCCTCGCATATCTCGAGGAAGCTGACCGGCTCGACGCGCTGTACGCGGCTGTGACCGGCAATGATCCGGCGGCTGCCGCGCAGAATGAGGTGCTGTCATGACCGGCGCGCTTCCCATCATCACCGCGGACCAGCGTCTGGCAGAGCACCGTGGCATCAAGGGTGTCATCTTCGGCCGGTCGGGCATTGGCAAAACCAGCCTGCTCTGGACGCTCAACGCCTCCACCACGCTGTTCTTCGATCTCGAAGCTGGGGATCTGGCCATCGAGGGGCTGGCGATCGACGCCATCCGGCCGCGGACCTGGACGGAATGTCGGGATTTTGCGGTGTTCATCGGCGGGCCGAACCCGGCGCTGCGCGATGATCAAGCCTATAGCCCCGCGCATTATGCGGCCGTCTGCCAGAAGTTCGGCAATCCTGAGGCCCTCGCCAAATACGACACGGTCTTCATCGACTCGATCACCGTGGCCGGGCGCCTGTGCTTTCAATGGTGCAAGGGCCAGCCCGAAGCGCATTCGGAAAAGACCGGCAAGCCCGATGTGCGCGGCGCTTACGGGCTGCACGGGCGCGAGATGATCGCCTGGCTGACCCATCTGCAGCACACGCGCGGCAAGAATGTCTGGTTCGTGGGCATCCTCGACGAGAAGCTCGATGACTTCAATCGCAAGGTCTTCGTGCCCCAGATCGATGGGTCAAAGACCGGGCTCGAGCTTCCGGGCATCGTCGATCAGGTCATCACCATGGCCGAGATCAAGGGCGAGGATGGCCAGCTTCAGCGCGGCTTCGTCTGCCAGACGCTGAACGCCTGGGGCTACCCGGCCAAGGACCGGTCCGGCCGTCTTGACCTCTTGGAGGTCCCGCATCTGGGCCAGCTGATGGACAAGATCCGCGGCCCCCTCGTGCCCGCTGAACGGCGCCTGACCTACCAGCCGCCACAGTTGCCCGCGCCATCTCCGGCGCAGACCACCCCTTCCGACACCCCATCGAGCTGAAAGGAGCCCAGCCATGTCTGGACATTGGAACGATTTCAACGACGCGCAGTCCAACATCAACCTGATTCCCAAGGGCACGATCGCCAAGGTGCGCCTGACCATCCGCCCGGGCGGGTTTGACGATCCGGCCCAGGGCTGGACCGGCGGTTATGCCAAGCGCGGCGGCTCGGGCGCAGTCTATCTCGATGCTGAATTCACGGTGCTCGAAGGGCCCTACGCCAAGCGCAAGATCTGGTCGATGATCGGGCTTTACAGCCCCAATGGCCCGAACTGGGCCAATATGGGTCGCAGCCTGATCCGGGGCATCCTGAACTCCGCACGCGGGATTTCTGACAAGGACAACTCGCCCGAGGCCCAGGCGCGGCGCCGGATTGCCGGCTTTCATGAGCTTGATGGTCTGGAATTCGTCGCCCGCATTGATGTCGGCACCGACACCAATGGGGATGAGAAGAACGAGATCAAAAGCGCATTGGCTCCAAACCATCGCGATTATGCGTCTGTGATGGGGCTCGGTGCGTCCACCATGCCGAGCGCACCCGCCGCGGCTTACCATGCCCCTCCCAGCATGCCGCCACAGGCAGCACCGATGGGGCATGGCTATGGCACTGCTCCGCAAGCCCCGCAACAGCCCGCCCAAGCGCCGGCGCAGCCGCCAGCGAGCCCCGGGTTTGCCGGGCGGCCCAGCTGGGCTGAGTGAGGGGATCGGCCCATGCGACTGCGTCCCCGCCAGAAACTCTTCGTCGAGCGCAGCCTGGCTGCGCTCGCCACCCGCGGCAACACGCTCGGCATCGCCCCGACAGGGGCGGGCAAGACGATTATGCTGTCTGCCGTCACCGGTGAAAGCATCGCCGACACCGATGCCAAGGCCTGCGTCTTGGCCCATCGGGACGAGTTGACGGAGCAGAACCGCGCGAAGTTCGGGCGGGTCAATCCGGCGATCACCACCTCCGTGGTGGATGCCACGACCAAGTCCTGGGGCGGGCAGGTGACCTTCGCGATGGTCCCGACGCTGACGCGCGAACGCAACCTGACTGCGATGCCGAAGCTGGACCTGCTGGTCATCGACGAGGCCCATCACGCGGTCGCCGACAGCTACCATCGTATCATCGATCATGTGCGCGATGCCAATCCAGAGGCGCGCATCTTCGGGGTCACGGCGACGCCGAACCGGGGCGACAAAAAGGGGCTGCGGGCGGTCTTCGACAATGTCGCCGACCAGGTGCGGCTGGGTGAGCTGATCGCTTCCGGTCACCTGGTTCCACCGCGGACCTTCGTCATCGACGTGGGCGTGCAGGACAAACTCAAGGCCGTGCGCAAGACCGTGTCGGATTTTGACATGGCGGAAGTGGCCGAGATCATGGACCGAGCGCCGATCACCGAGGAGGTGATCCGCCATTGGCGGGACAAGGCCACGGGTCGCCCGACGGTCGTGTTCTGCTCGACAGTGGCGCATGCGGTGCATGTGGCCGAGGCCTTCAATGCGGCCGGCATCCCGACGGGGCTGATCCACGGCGATCTGCCCGGCGATGAACGGCGCAACATTCTGGCGGCCTTCGCCCGCGGCGAGATCCGCGTCATCACAAACGTGGCCGTTCTCACGGAAGGCTGGGATCATCCGCCCACCTCCTGCGTCGTGCTGCTGCGCCCCAGTTCCTACAAATCGACCATGATCCAGATGGTGGGCCGGGGACTGCGCACGGTCGATCCGGTCGAATTCCCGGGCGTCGTCAAGACCGACTGTATCGTTCTGGATTTTGGCACCTCGAGCCTGACCCATGGCACGCTGGAGCAGGATGTCGATCTCGATGGCAAGACGGAAACCGGCGAGGCCCCGACGAAGACCTGCCCGTCCTGCAAAGCTGATATCCCGCTGGCTTGCCGCGAGTGCCCGATTTGCGGCGAAGCGCTGGTCGAAGAAGACGATGATCCCGAAAGCCGCGATGGGGCGCAGGGCGGCGCGCTCTCCGGCTTCGTGATGACAGAAATCGATCTGCTGAAGCGCTCAAGCTTCTCCTGGGTTGATCTCTTCGCCTCCGAGGATGCGCTGATGGCCACGGGCTTCACGGCCTGGGGCGGCATCTTCTGGTATCAGGGCCAATGGTATGCGGTCGGCGGCCGCAAAGGGACCAAGACCCGACTTCTGGGCATCGGCGAGCGGTCCGTGTGCCTCGCGCAAGCCGATGACTGGCTCAACGAGCATGAAACCGACGAGAGCGCCTTCAAGACCCGCGGCTGGCTGAGCCAGCCCGTCACCGACAAGCAGCTGCAATATCTCTCTCCCGAAGCGCGCAGTGATTTCGGCCTGACCCGCTACAAGGCCTCGGCGCTGATGACCTTCACTTTCAACAAGCGCGAAATCCGCAGCTTGATCATGGCTGCGGCACCAACCGCGCGGGAGGCTGCATGAGCCATGTCGCGCAAATGCAATCCCCGTCCGCAGAGGTTGCGGATCGCCCGGGCTTTGATCGCCTCTGGCATCCGCGAGGTCAGCTCTGCGCCGCCTGCACATCGCGCACGCGCGGCTTCGGCTGGTTCGATCCGAACAAGTCTCGCGGCAAACGCACATACCGCTGGTTCTGCTCGATGCCGTGCCAGTCGGTCTTCACCCGAAAAGCGAAAAGAGGACTGAGCATGGTTGATTTCACCGAAGAGGAAACCCAGGCGCTGCCCGCCGTGATGCGCGCGCTCGCGCCCGAGATGGAGCGGATCGGCTGGGATCGGTCGCTGGGCCAGCTGACCCGATGTGACATGCACAGGCTGATCGTCGTCACCGTCGAGGCCTTTCGCGCGGAGATGTTCGAGATCGCTAGCCATTCGGAGGTACCCTTCTGATGCTGGATTACAACCACAAACCCAGCTTCGCCGACCGGGTCAATGAAACCATCGACGCCGCTATCATAGCCGAAAATGCCGCCCGTGCGCCTCGTGATTATCTCGGCGGCTCACGCCTCGGGCACGCTTGCGAACGCGCCCTGCAGTTCGAGTTCACGGCGACGCCGAAGGACGAGGGGCAGGATTTCTCGGGCCAGTCGCTGCGCATCTTCGCCATCGGCCATGCGCTTGAGGATCTGGCCGTCGCCTGGCTGCGCGCTGCAGGTTTTGACCTCTACACGCGCAAAGGCAACCGCCCCGACGGCGGGCAGTTCGGCTTCTCGGTGGCAGGTGGGCGTATCCGCGGTCATGTCGACGGCATCATTGCCGCCGGCCCCGAGGGCTTTGGCCTTGCCGTTCCCGCGCTCTGGGAATGCAAGACGATGAACGCAAAGAACTGGCGTGCTTGCGTCAAGGACGGCGTGGCTAAATCGAAGCCCGTCTATGCCGCCCAGATCGCCGTCTATCAGGCCTACATGGAAGCGCAGGTGCCGGGGATTTCCGCCAACCCGGCGCTTTTTACAGCAATTAACAAGGACACGGCTGAGCTTCACCACGAGCTCGTGCCCTTCGATGCCGAGCTGGCGCAGCGCATGTCGGATCGCGGTGTGCGCATCCTGCGCGCCACGGATGTGGGCGAGTTGCTGCCCCGCGTCGCCGCCAATCGTGACTTCTTCGGATGCCGGTTCTGCTCCTGGGCCGAGCGCTGTTGGGGGCTGCCGACATGACGGACGCCCCGAAAGAACCGCCCGAAAACGACGACACAGGGAAGGAGGCCGCAATGGCTCACGATCATGATGACCGCCCAGAGACGCCAGAAGAACCGAAGGAGAACCTGATCCATTTCAACCCGTGGCGGGACTTCAACGATGCCGCGCCCATGGTGGATGTGTTCGGTGACGAGCCGGATCCAGAACAGATCGCCCAGTTCATGGAGGTCGTGTTCGGCTATTGCGACGGGCTGATTCCGGTGCGCAGCTTCATCGACAAGGGTCAAGGCATCGATGGCCGACCGCATAACATCTGGCTCGAGGCGAGCGAAAACACCACCGACAAGATGACGACCTTCGCCAATTGGGCGGCCCGTGAGGGGGCGGCGGTCTATGTGATCCCTGGCACTGTGGCGGCATCTGGACAGGCCAAGGCGGCTGACATCCTGCAAATGCAGACCGTGGTCGTCGATATCGACACCGGCGACATCGCCGCCAAACGCTCCCATCTCGAGCGCCATCTCGGCCCGCCGACCATGGTCGTGGAAAGCGGGGGTGTCACGGCGGAGGGCCAGCGTAAGGCCCATGTCTGGTGGAAACTCACGGAGCCAGCCGAAGGCAGTGACATTGCACGCGTGACCCGCCTGCGGGGCGACATTGCGGCCAAGGTTGGCGGTGACATGCACTTCCGTTCCGCCCATCAGCCGATCCGGGTGGCAGGCTCGGTCTATTACAAGAATAGCCTGAAGACACAGGTCCAGATCGTGGAGTTGCACGCCGATCGCGAACGCGATCTCGGGGAATTCATCGAGGCCGTGGCCGACATGCCGCCCGCGCCGGGCGTCAATCTCGCGCCGGATTTCACCGCGCCCGACAAGCCACGCGTGGACGAGGTGCTGGTCACCCCGGTGCGCGAAGGCGGTCAGGATGACTGGTCGCGCTTCGAGGGCGCCTCGGCCGCGATCGGGTATTTCATCCGCATGGTCCATGAGGGACGGCTATCGAAGGACGAGGGCTGGGAGGCGATCTGCGGTTACAACGCGGCGATGCTCCGGCCACAGTGGCCGGTGGAGCGGCTCAAGCGCGAGTCCGAACGGCTCTGGGCCATGCATGTCGAAAAGCATGGGCCGCCGGTCATCCGGCTCGACAGCGCAGCACCCGCCCCGGACGAAATGCCCGCCTTCACCCTTGGCGCGCTGTTGGATGACACGAGCCCCATGCCGGCGGATATCATCGCGCCGCGTGTGCTGACGCCGGGTGGGCTGTTGGTGTTGGGCGGGGCCCCCAAGGTGGGCAAGAGCGACCTGCTGATCTCCTGGCTCGTGCACATGGCCGCGGGACAGTCCTTCCTCGGCTTCACGCCACCGCGGCCCCTGCGGATCTTCTACCTTCAGGCCGAGATCCAGTATCACTACCTGCGCGAGCGCATGCAGCAGATCACCTTGCCGTCAGGCCTTTTGGCCGGTGCCCGCGACAATCTGGTGGCCACGCCCAAGCTGAAGATGCTGCTGGACACTGAGGGCAGTGTTCATGTGGCTCAGGCTATCCGGCGTGCCTTTCCGGTCGAGCCCGTGGACATCATCTGCATCGACCCGATCCGCAATCTCTTCGACGGCGGCCCCGAGGGCGGCGGCGAAAACGACAACGCTGCCATGATGTTCTTTCTAAAGGACCGGGTCGAGGTTCTGCGCGATCACATCAACCCCGATTGCGGCGTGATCCTCGTCCACCACACCAAGAAGCTCAGCAAGCAGCAGGTCAAGGATGATCCGTTTCTGGCCCTCTCTGGGGCCAGCGCGCTGCGCGGCTTCTATACCTCGGGTCTGATCCTGCACCGGCCCGACGAGGAAAGCCCGCAGCGCAAGCTGGAAATCGAGCTGCGCAACGGGCCGGCGCTCGCGGCGAAGATCATCGATAAGGTCAAAGGTGAATGGGTCGAGATCAACCCGATGAACGAACGGCTTGTGCGGGCTGAACTCGGGGCACGGCACGATGCCGAGCGCGAACGCAAGGGCGAGGTCATCACCGATATTTTGGAGCGAGAAGCGCGTGCAGGACGCATGTATACGATGACCTTGTTCGCCCAGTCCTTCGAGAACCAGGGCGGCCTCAGCGGCCAGACGAGCATCCGCGATCGGTTGAATGTCCTAACCACCAAAGGGGTGATCAAGTTCGTCAAAGGCGAGGCCGCGTCCGGGCTCGGGCTGCCTGTGGATCGCAGCAAGTTCGGCTATCTTTGCACCGAATTCATGGAGCTGGGGACCAGCGAGGAATTGGTCGATCCAAGCACCGGCGAGGTCTTGCCGACCGTCACGCCTGTGCGTCCCAGTCACTACAAATGTGCCCAGACCGGGGCCGTTCTCCCGGTCGAAAACCCCGACATCTGGGTCTACCCCGAGGGGGCAAATCCATGAGGTTTCACCCCCAAAACGAACCCGAAATCCTGGCCTCACAATCCGGAATTCCGGCTAAAAATCCGAAATCTGAAATCCTGCCGAAATCTGAAATCTGGCTTTTATTCTGTAATTTCAGTGCGTTGCGAGACTCTCTCAGGATTTCGGATGCCTCATTCCGAAACCCTGGCGCAATCCTGAATAACGACGCGATTTCAATATCTTATTCAGGATTCCAAGATTTCGGAAAAGCCCCCCTAAAGGGGTGGGTGGCCTCCCCCGCAAGGCGGGAGGTCCACCACCCACCCCTGGGCAATCTTCTCGGGTCGAAGTTCCGGCCCGCGAGCAATCCGACGACGGCGGCCGGTACCGCCAAGCATCAACCGCCGTCGTCTTCCACCCGAGCAGCCCACCAGAAAAGGAGACGACCCATGGCTGACACGACTCTCGCCGACATCGATGCCGGCGCAACCCCGAAAATGCCGCCGCCCGAGCGCGGCCGGACAATCCTCGCGCTCGACCTCGGCACCACGACGGGCTGGGCCCTGCGCGGCTTCGGCGGCCTGATCACAACCGGTACGGCCAGCTTCAAACCCGGACGCTATGACGGCGGTGGCATGCGCTACCTGCGCTTCACCAACTGGCTGACCGAGATCGATCGCCTGTCCGGTCCGATTGAGGCGATCTACTTCGAAGAGGTCCGTCGGCACGCAGGCACGGACGCGAGCCACGTCTATGGCGGTCTGATGGCCACGCTAACCGCTTGGGGCGAGTTGCGTGGCGTGCCCTACCAGGGCGTCCCAGTCGGAACCATCAAGCGCCACGCCACTGGCCACGGCAGTGCGAACAAGCAGGCCATGATCAATGCCGCCCGCAAGCGTGGTTTTAGCCCGGCTGACGACAACGAGGCGGATGCCATCGCCATCCTGCTCTGGGCAATCGAGACGGGAGGAGGGCTGGCATGATGGGCATGCGGTTCACCCCCAAGGGGTATGGCGGCAATCGCCGTGACGCTGAACAGGTCAAGCGCGATGGTTGGCATGAGCAGCACATGCTGGCTGTCTCGCTCGACGATCACCGACTGAGCTGGCCGGAACGTGAACTGGTCCGCCAGCTAGGCGAAAAACTTTACGGCAAGCTTCCAGCCGTCAGGGAGGTGCGCCATGGCCGATGACTGGACACGGGCAATGGTGGCCGATCGGCTTGAGCTCGCGGCGGACGTGATGCGGTACATGCCACCGGTCCGTCCGCAGGGTTACATCAGCGCCTGGCCGGAATACATTTCGACCTTCGCCGATCAGGTGGGCCAGGAGCCCCAGATGAAAAAGCCGCTGCCATCACCGCGGATGATCACGCAGGCCGATGAGGCGATGCTGTGGCTGCGTTGGGTGGACAAGGACATCGGCCAGATCCTCTGGGCGCGGGCCAATCGCAAGCCATGGAAGCGGATCACCTGGCAACATGGCATCAGCAGGGCCACGGCAAACCGGCGGTTCGAGTATGGGCTGGCTGTGATCGTCTGGAAACTCAACGGCAGAACCGTGCCGCGCAAGCGGTCGATGGAGTACGTCATTGAACAGACGGTTTGATGGTGGGCGCCGTGCTGGGCTGGCGCGGCGCCTGACCTTGCATCCATCGCCCAAAATGCGTATATACCGATGTATTCACGAGGAGGTCTGCCATGTTCGAAACCCGCATCCGCAAAGTCGGCAACTCAGCCGTGGTTACGCTGTCAGCGGAAATGCTGGCGGCAATCGATGCCCGCGAAGGAGACACAGTTTACCTAGTGCGTGGCGACGATGGCAGCCTGAAGATCACGCCACAGAATCCTGAGTTGGCGGCAGCTCTCGCTGCCGCGCAAATCGTCATGGACGAAAACCGTGACATGCTGCAGGCGCTTGCGTGAGTGAGCCGGTGTGGGTGCCGCTGCAGGCGGTTCTAATCATCCATGATCGTCAGATAGCACGGCATGGCGGTGCGGCTGGCATCAGGGACATCGAACTTCTCGAGGCGGCGGTGGAGCGGCCGCGCAACAAAAACGCCTATGGTTCAGCGAACCTGGACGAACTTGCCGCCGCTTATGCCTTTGGCATCGCCAAGGCACATGCGTTCGTTGATGGCAACAAGCGTACGGCGTTTGTAACGGCTGCTACGTTTCTGCGCCTGAACGGCTTTGGCTTGCGCCCAGTTCCGCTCGATGGCGTCGGGGCGATGGAAGACCTCGCCTCGGGCATCATATCGGAAGAGGCGTTCGCAGAATGGCTTGCAGGGCTGAAGGTTGAGATTATTAGCCGCTGAGGGTCGCCCGTCTGAGCCGAGAGCGTCGTTTAGTTTGTGCAAGGGTGGATGGAGGTATATCTTGACGGTACAAAGAAGAGGTATGACAAGATGACGGTTGCAGCAAAGCGCAAGACCTCACTCAGCCTTGACGCTGCGGCGTTAGAGAGCGCGCGAGAACTGAATATCAACGTATCCGCGGTTGCAGACGCTGCGCTTGCGAAAGCGATCGCTGATGCTCGGCGCGAACAGTGGCTTAGCGAAAACGCCGATGCCTTCGCGGCACAAGCCGAATGGCATTCTCGTCATGGTCATCCACTTGCAGACCTCATGGTGGCTCCGGGAGCGGCTACTTGGAAAGCTTGAGCCGATATGCCATTGCAGAACACAACGGCATTTTCATGGTAGTCGTCGAGAGCGACCTTCTGCCGCCCGATCCGGGCGTGGTCGTTGTCCCGCTTCTTGTGGATTATCCGGCTGTCAAGCATCTGAACCCGGAAATCGTTCATGACGGTCGGCGCTTGGTGATGGCCACCAGACTGATCGCGTCGGTGCGCCGTGGCAGCCTGCGCGAGGTCGGTAGTGTTGCAGATCAAGCCGATCGGATCACCCGCGCGATCGATGTCTTGATGGCAGGTGTGTGAGGCGACGGTTAGGTTTTCGCCTGTCAACCCCTTTCGTGCAAGTGAGACACTTTTCGGTGAGACACCGGAAAGCAAGACAGATGTCGAGCGAGACGCTATAAAACAGATAAGATGACCGTCGTGTGGCTGCGAGAGCAGTTGCAGTTTGAACGGGTTTGTGGGGGTGTAACTGGTGACCGGTTGCCAGAAAAAACTGTCTCTGGTCGTTTTCGTGAGACACGCAACCCATTGAAATTGAATGGGTCCCTCCTGTTTGTAACCGTATTCGGGGGGGCGAGGCGCGAGGGTTTCCCAGTGACACTCCTGAAAAAACCCGTTTCGTTTCGCTTCGAAGCGAACCCCAAGAAAACAAAGGCCTGACGGCCTGACAAAACCTGCCTGAACCGAAACGGGGATCCGACCCCATTTCGCTTCGCACGCTTCCCAAGGACATCATCATGGACGTCGTCGACCTGCCGCTCGAGCAGATCATTCCCTATGCGCGCAACCCGCGCCGCAACGAGCAGGCGATTGCGACGGTGGCGGCGTCGATCCAAGAATTTGGCTGGCGCCAACCCATCGTCGTGGACGAGGCGATGGTGGTTCTCGCTGGGCACACCCGGCTCGAAGCGGCCCGCAAGCTCGGCTTTAAGACCGCGCCGGTGCATGTCGCCAAGGGGCTGACCGTCAGCCAGGCGCGGGCCTTCCGGATCATGGACAACCGCTCCAACGAGAATGCCGAGTGGGACAAGGACCTGCTGAACCTCGAACTGGCGGACCTGCTGGAGGCGGATTTCGACCTCGGGCTTACGGGCTTCACCGACGACGAGTTGAACGCGCTGATGTCGAGCCTCGAGGTGGGCACCGGCCCGCAGGAGGGTGAGGACGATGTTCCGGAAACCCCTGAGGATCCAATCAGCCGTCCTGGCGACCTCTGGATCCTTGGCAACCACCGGCTGCTCTGCGGCGACAGCACGGTCGCCACGGATGTCGAGCGCCTGCTTGGCACGGTCAAACCGCTGCTGATGGTGACCGATCCGCCCTATGGTGTGGAATACGATCCGAGCTGGCGTAACCAGGCTGGCGCGGCCAGGACAAAACGCACCGGCAAGGTGCTGAATGATGATCGGGCGGACTGGCGTGAGGCCTGGGCCCTGTTCCCCGGCGATGTCGCCTATGTCTGGCACGGGGCGCTGCACGCTGCCACGGTCGCCGAAAGCCTCGAGGTTGCGGGTTTCACCATCCGGTCCCAGATCATCTGGGCCAAGGATCGACTGGTTCTGAGCCGCGGGGATTATCACTGGCAACATGAGCCCGCTTGGTATGCCGTGCGTAAATCCGGCAAGGGCCATTGGGCGGGGGACCGCAAGCAGACCACGCTCTGGCAGATTGCCAACAAGGATCAGGACGAGAAAACCGTCCACGGGACGCAGAAGCCGGTGGAATGCATGCGCCGGCCGATCCTGAACAACTCAAGCCCGGGTCAGGCGGTCTATGAACCCTTCATGGGATCGGGCACGACGCTGATCGCGGCCGAAACCACGGGCCGCGTTTGCCTCGGCATTGAACTGAACCCGGCTTACGTCGATGTGGCGGTCAAGCGCTGGCAGAACTTCAGCGGGAAACAGGCTGTGCTTGAGGGCCACGACAAAACCTTCGATGCGCTGCAGTCGGAGCGCATGGCCGAATGACCCAGTCCCGCAAGATGTCGCTGATCGAAGCGGTGACGAATGTCGCGGTGGGCTACGGCCTCGCGGTGGTCACGCAGATCATCGTGTTCCCGTGGTTCGGCCTGGAGGCCGCGCTCGGTGAGCATCTGACTATAGGCTTGGCGTTCGTCGCGGTATCCTTGGCGCGAGGGTATCTCCTGCGGCGACTGTTCGAAGGACTCAGGGTTGCCAATCGCCCCGGCGACCATGGCGGACATGCAGAACCTGCACAGACCCGTCGATGACGGCGTAGTAGACGCGCCAGCGCGTCGCCTTGCCGTGAAGCGCTCGGCGGATCGGTAGATCGAATTCACGCGCTTCTGGAGCAATCGGGTGTGCATCGGGCATCGCACCGAGGGTGAGGATGGTGTCGCGGATGCCCGCCAGCCATTCATCCGCCGCCCTCGGGTTGCGATCCCGCAGCCAGATCCAGGATGTTGTGAGATCCTCCGCCGCGTTCGGCGTGATGATCACGGGTAACGGCGCGGTCATTTCGTTCGGGCAAGGCCATCGAAGAACTCGCCCGCCGCGGTGCCTTCACCGGCACGGGCCTGTGCCAGACCTTTGCGGATCCCCCCGACGGTTTCGGCATAATCGAGCTGGTCCTGCATCTCCTGCCAGGCAGCGGCATCTATCACGACGACCGAAGGTTTGCCGTTTACTGTCAGGATCTGCGGTCGGCCGGTCTCCTTGATCTGAGCGATCATGCGGGCGGAGTCGCGCTTGAACTCTGTCAAAGGGCTGATGTCCTTGGTGATGTTCATGGTGGGCTCCCGGCGCGCATTGAATTCAGTGTAAATATAGCACTTCTTTCGATGCGCGTCGAGATCCAAGGCCTCAGGCCAGATGGTATACCCGTCCCCGGTTCTCAACCTTCGCCGAGATCACATCGAGGCCGAGCTTTTTCTTAAGGATGCCCGACAGAGCTCCTCGAAGCGAGTGTGGTTGCCAAGATGTCGCCTCGGCCATTTCCTCGATAGTGGCTCCGCCTTCGCGGCGTAGCATGGCGATCAGCGTGGTGATCTTGGTCTGCCGCTCGTTCGGTGCGTTGTCCTTCGGCTGGTCATCGATCAGCGGCTTCGTTTGCGCGGTTGGCTCCGCAGGGGTGGGGGTTTGGGGATTGATGGTCATGACCCAGCGGGCTCCTTCGGGTTTGGCGACGGGATAGGGTTGGGACGGCTGTTTCTGGAGCCGGATACTGGCCACAGGACCCTTGACGATGATCTGACGCTTGGGGGGAGCGGGCTTGATCGGGCATAATGCGGTGCCGGAGAGCAGGGCACCAGGCCGTCTGTGCTGACGATGCAATGGGCGCAGCTCGATCATTCTGTGTCCTCCATCGCGGCAGTCACCGCGAAATGTTGTACCCAGCCGGTCAGGTATGGCAGCCCCGCGGGGATGCCCTCCGAGCGTTCTGTGGCGCGGTCGATACGCCAGCCCTGCCAGCGGAGGATCGCGGCGGCGATGGCAGGCTCGAGCGCGATCTTGCAGCCGGTCATGTTGCCGACGACATCGTCGGCGAAATGGCGACCGATGCGGCTGGGCAAGATGGGGTGCGTGGTCATTGGCCCGCCCTCCATTCGATCCAGCCGCTTTGTGCGAACACATAGGTGTGGGAGAAATCGCAGTGGGGCTCGGGATAGACGATTGGCGCGCGCGGCGGGTCGAAGCAGTCCAGCGCCTCAGCGGTGACCTGCCGGATCTCGCGGGCGGCGAGGATGTCCTCGGGCGTCCATGCAGCCAGTGCGGGCAGCATGTGCTCGGGGTAGCCGTCGAAATGCGTGTAGATATGGGCCCATTCCTCGGGGCCAATCTGGATGGCGATCTGCGCACGCGTGCTCATCGACGCGCCCTCAAATCAGCTGGAGGCTGGCGAGCAGGGTGCTGGCAGCAGCGAGCTGGCTGGTCGGCAGTTCGATCTTGATGTGCGAGATCACGTCGGAGGCTTCGGCCATGATCCCGGCGTCGTGCAGCTCGGCCTCGATGACTTCGGCCACTGCGTCGGGGCGCGAGCAGTCGAGATGCTCCGGCAGGGCAGCGTGATCGATGCGGATGGTGGTGATAGCCATGGTCATGCGCGTGCGTCCTCAGCTTTGTTGGTCGATCATGGCGAGGATGGCGACGGCCATGCCGCCCAGATACTCGCTGCGGCGGAAGACGATCTCGTCGATCGCGTTCCCGGTGGTGATCGTGGGGTCGACGGCCAGGTCAGCAGCCATGTGGGGAAGCAGGCGGGTGGCGGCTTCGTTGTAGCGTTCGGCGAGGGTCATGGGGGCTCCATGGATGCGTTGTTTGATGCGGTTAGATTCGCTCTTCTGGGCTGCTTAATCCAGAATAATCGCTGTAATTACATGGCTTTGATAGGGGCCTGGGGATCACTTCATGTCGACAGCGACCCAACCCATCGGTGTGATCGCGCGACTTCTGGATCTCTCGGAGCGCAGGGTCCAGCAGCTGAGCCGGGAAGGCGTGATCCCGAAGGCGGAGCGTGGCCAGTATGATCTGATCGGCTCGGTCCGCGGCTATGTCCGCTATCTGCGTGATCAGGCGCTAAAGGCGCAGGCGGGCGCACCAGACTATGCCGCTGAACGCGCACGCTTCATCCGGGCGCGGGCAGACCTCGCCGAGATGGAGGCCGAAGAAAAGCGCCGTTCTCTGATTGCCGCCGAACAGATTGAGGCGGCCTGGATCGCGGTGTTGGCGCTCTTGCGCACCAGGCTGCTGGCCCTGCCAGACAGGCTGGCACCACAAGCTTTTGAACAATCAACCGTCGGAGACACCCGGAACCTGATCCGCGCCGCTATCCGCGAGGTGCTCGATGATCTCGCGCAGCCAGATATTGAACTTGAAGCCAAAATTGACCTTGCAGGGGTCACCGATCCTGAAGCGGACGGTGGGCAAAGCACTGGCAGTTCTGAAGCCACCGCCGGACCTGACCATCAGCGATTGGGCAGACCAGAACCGCCGTCTGAGCTCTGAGGCCAGCGCCGAGCCTGGGCAATGGCGCACCAGCCGCGCGGAATACCAGCGCGGGATCATGGAAGCGGTCTCTGATGCCGCCACCGAAACCGTCGTCATCATGTCCAGTTCACAGGTGGGCAAGGCGCTGGCGCTCGATACGCCGCTAGCGACGCCTACAGGCTGGACCACGATGGCCGACGTTCAGGTGGGCGACATCCTTTTTGACGAAACTGGCGCGCCGTGCCGCGTCACGGGCGCCACGGATGTGATGCTCAATCGGAGCTGCTACCGCGTGCGGTTTTCGGACGGGAGTTCGATCATCGCCGATGCCGATCACCTTTGGGCGGTCGACAGCGACACACCAGCGCGCGCGCAAGACGCGATGAGGGACATGTTCCATGACGATCCACAGGGCGGTCCTGACGACGAAGGAGATTGCTGAAACTGCGCATTACTACGGCGCGAAAAAGCGGAACCGATACGCCATCCCTGTGGCCGGTGCGTTGCAGCTGCCCGAACAGGCATTGCCGATCCCGCCTTACGCCTTGGGCGTCTGGCTGGGGGACGGCCACAGCTACGGTTCACAGATTACCTGCCATCAGGACGATCTGGAAATCGCCGACCATCTTCGCGCTTGCGGTATGGAGGTTGAGGTCAAGTCGAAGGACAAGCGGGTTCCTCATATCCTGACTCTGAAGCCGTCGCTCCCTTGGCCTGACCACATTTGTCGCCGTGGGCATGACATGGATGTGCTGGGTCGCCACGGGAATGGGCAATGCGCGGAATGTGGGCGTCAGTTCTCGATGCAATGGAAGTACGGGCTTCCCGTTGATCCGGTTCTGGACGCCGGAAAGCCGTTCAGCCTGCGCCTTCGGGAAATGGGGCTGGCCAAGGATCGGAAGACGCCAGCAACCGGCAAACACATACCGCTGGTTTATCTGCGTGGGTCCATAGATCAGCGCCTGGCCCTCCTGCAGGGGCTGATGGACACGGACGGCTATATCGCTGAATGCGGTCGCTGCGAGTTCATCACGGTTCATGCGCGTCTGGCCAAGGGCTTCGGCGAGCTTCTTGCCTCCTTGGGCATCAAGTTCTCGGCCGTGGACAAGCAGCCGACGGTGGTGATCGACGGCGAAAAGCGTCTTGGAAACCCCGCGACGCGGTTCTCGTTCATGATCTATGACGACACGCAGGTGTTTCGACTGGCGCGGAAGCGGGCGCGTCAGGTCTCGCGGGAGGGGCGGCGGACCACGGAAACCGAGCGCCGCCGCATTGTCGCCGTCGAGCCTGTGGAGAGCGTGCCGGTGCGCTGTATTCAGGTGGACAGCCCGAACCGGCTCTATCTGGCCGGGCGCACGATGATCCCGACGCATAATACGGAGATGGTCAACAACTGCGTAGGCTACCATATCGACCAGGACCCGGCGCCGATCATGGTGGTGATGCCGACCGAGCGGGACGCCGAAACCTGGTCGAAAGACCGCTTCTCGCCGATGGCGCGGGATACGCCGTGCTTGCAGGGCAAGATTGCAGATCCGCGTTCGCGGGATGGCAACAACAAGATCCTGCACAAGCGGTTCCCGGGAGGGCATTTGACCATCGTCGGTGCCAACGCACCCTCGGGGCTGGCGAGCCGGCCGATTCGGCTTCTCTTGTGCGACGAGGTCGACCGCTATCCATTCAGCGCCGGCGCCGAGGGTGACCCGGTCAACCTCGCGAAAAAGCGAACGGTGACGTTCTGGAACCGCAAGATCGTGCTGGTCTCGACGCCGACGAACAAGGGCGCGAGCCGGATCGAGGCGGCGTTCGCGGAAAGCGACCAACGCCGGTTCTGGGTGCCGTGTCCTGCCTGCGGTCATGAGCAAATCCTGACCTGGGGGCAGGTGAAGTGGGACAAGAACGAAACTGGCGGCCACCGCCCGGAAACGGCGCGCTACCATTGCACAGACTGCGACGCCGCGTGGAAGGATGAAACCCGCTGGTCGGCAATCTCCAAGGGTCGCTGGATCGCGGACGCGCCATTCAATGGAACGGCTGGGTTCCATCTGAACGAGATCTATTCGCCCTGGGTGCGGCTCGAGGCCATGGCCAAGGCGTTTCTGTCTGCGCGTGCAGGCGGGGATGAGACGATGAAGACCTTCGTCAACACCTCACTCGGCGAGACCTGGATAGAAAGCGGCGAGGCGCCGGACTGGCAGCGACTGCAGGGGCTGAAGGAAGATTGGCGCGCGGGCACGGTGCCGGCGGGCGGGCTGTTCTTGACTGCGGGCGCAGATGTCCAAAAGGACAGGATCGAGGTCGATGTCTGGGCCTGGGGCCGGCGGCTGCAAAGCTGGCTCATTGATCACATCGTCATCGAGGGCGGCCCGGGAGATCCGGCGTGCTGGCAAAAACTCAGCGACCTCTTGGGGCGGAGTTGGCTCCACGACAGTGGTGCGGTGATGAATGTGTCGAAGCTT
Source organism: Pontitalea aquivivens (assembly GCF_046507575.1). Classification (NCBI taxonomy): domain Bacteria; kingdom Pseudomonadati; phylum Pseudomonadota; class Alphaproteobacteria; order Rhodobacterales; family Paracoccaceae; genus Pontitalea; species Pontitalea aquivivens. Next base: position 91,629 of record NZ_JBKFEY010000010.1, read on the forward strand.
GCGATCGACACGGGCTATGAGACGGCGGCTGTCTACGCCTGGGCGCGACAGATGGGGTTCGGACAGGTGGCGCCGGTGAAAGGCCTCGAGGGGTTCAATCGCGCAAGCCCGGTGACGGGACCAACGTTTGTCGATGCGACGATCGGGGGCAAGAGGCTTCGCCGAGGGGCCCGACTTTGGACGGTGGCTACCTCGACCTTCAAGGCAGAGACATATCGCTTCCTGCGGCTTGATCCGCCGGAAACCAGCCTGGCAGAGGGGGAGGTCTTTCCTCCGGGCTTTCTTCATCTGCCGGGTTGGGTCGATGCGGAATGGTTGAAGCAACTGACGGCCGAGCAATTGGTGACGGTCAAGAACAAGCGCGGCTTCGCCAAGTTGGAGTGGCAAAAGCTCAGGGAGCGCAACGAGGCGCTTGATACCCGGGTCTATGCCCGGGCGGCTGCGTGGATCCTGGGTGCGGATCGGTGGTCCGAGGCGCAATGGGGCGCGATGGAAGAGGGGCTTGGAAGGGGAATGGGCAGGTCTCTGCCGTCCCGTGCAGCCCCGACCGTAGAGGGATCATCCGGGCAAGGTGTGGCGCCAAAGGCGGATCGTTGGGTGCGCCGGAGGGGTGGCAGCTGGCTTTGAGAAACTGGTGGAGGCGAGATGAGTTGGACCGAGGACGAATTGGTTGCGCTCCGGCGGGCATATGCAAGTGGGACAACGCGGGTCAGCTATGACGGCAAATCGATCGACTACGGCTCTGCGGCGGATTTGCTCCGGCGCATCCGGGTGATCGAGGGGGCATTGGCTGAGGCGCTCGGGCAGCGCAAGCCGCGGCGCAGTTTTGCGGCCTTCTCCAAAGGGTAGGGATCATGAACTGGTTGGATCGGGCTCTCGGGGTGATTGCTCCGGGGGTAGGGTTGCGTCGTGAGCGGCAAAGACGAGCGCTTGATGTTCTCTTCCGGGCCTATGAGGGCGCAAAGACGGGACGCCGCAGTGAGGGGTGGATTGCGTCGGGAACGGGGGCGAACGCCGAGATCGGCCCCGCCCTTGATCGGTTGCGGGCCCGCTCGCGGGATCTGGTGCGCAATAATGCCTATGCCGCGAAGGCGGTGCAGGCGCTGGTGAGTAATATGGTGGGCACGGGGCTTATGCCCCGGGCGCGGGCGGGCGAGGCGGGCCTGGCCGCTCAGGCGGATCATCTCTGGAGCCGGTTTGCGCAGGAGTGTGATGCGGATGGGCTGACGGATTTTGCCGGTCTTCAGGCGCTGATTGTTCGGGCGCTGGTGGAAAGTGGAGAGGCTTTGGTGCGGTTGCGTCCGCGCCGGATCGAGGATGGCCTGGCGGTGCCGTTGCAATTGCAGGTGCTTGAGCCGGATCATCTGGATGCGGCACGAACGGCGGAGCTGCCGGGGGGTGGGTATATTCTGCAAGGTGTGGAGTTCGACCCGATTGGCCGCAGGGTGGCCTATTGGCTCTTTCCGCGTCATCCGGGCGAGGCGCTCTCGGGCGGGCTGCAATCGCAGCGGGTTCCGGCGGAGCAGGTACTGCATCTTTTTGAGCGCTTGCGCCCCGGGCAGGTGCGGGGTGTGCCCTGGTTTGCGCCGGTGATGTTGAAGCTGCGTGATCTCGACGATTACGACGAGGCGGAGCTGGTGCGCAAAAAGATCGAAGCCTGCTTTGCCGCCTTTGTGACGGGGGTGGAAGATGAGGAGACTCTGGGGCGCGCGGAGATATCAGCGGAGGGCCAGAGGATCGAGAGTTTTGAACCCGGCATGATCGAATATCTTGAGCCGGGGAAGGATGTGCGCTTTGCGACCCCGTCGGCGGCGGGGGGCTATGCGGACTATATGCGCATGCAGCTTCATGCGGTCGCAGCGGGAGTAGGGCTGACCTATGAGTTGCTCACAGGTGATCTGAGCCAGGTGAACTACTCGTCAATCCGGGCGGGGTTGATCGAGTTCCGCCGACGGATGGAGGCGCTGCAATGGCAGTTGTTGGTGCCGGGACTTTGTCAGCCGGTGTGGCGCCGGTTTGTGCTGGCGGCGCAGGCAGCCGGGCATCTGCCGCAGGATCTTGATTTGGTGGCAGAATGGACAGCGCCGCGCTTTGAAGCGGTGGATCCCCTCAAAGATATTCAGGCGGATGTTCTGGCAGTGCGTGCGGGCGTGATGACGCTGAAAGAGGCGATCGCGCGGCAGGGCTATGAGCCGGGGCAGGTGCTTCGCGAGATCGCTCAAACCAATGCGGAACTCGATGTGTTGGGGCTGGTTCTGGACAGTGATCCCAGACGGTCCACGAAAACAGGGCAGGACAGCGGTCGCGATGTTGCGGCTGCCGTGAGCCCGAATGAAGGAGATGGACATGGCTAAGGAAGACCCGCCGGAGGGCGATCCGGAGCGCCGCCGAATGGGGGTTCTCTCACGCGCGGATGTGCGGGTGATGCCTGAGACGGTGGATGCAGATGCCAGGACGGTGGAACTGGTCTGGTCGACCGGTGCGATGGTGCGCAGGCGCGATTACTGGACGGGGAAACCCTATGACGAGGTGCTCTCGTTGGAGGGGGCACATGTGGATCTGAGCCGTCTGAATGGGGGCGCGCCTGTGCTCAACACACATGGTGCGCGCGACCTCTCGCAAGTTTTGGGCGTGGTGGAACGCGCCTGGATCGAGGTTGGGGCCGGGGGGGTGCCGGAGGGGCGGGCGCGGGTGCGCTTCTCGGAGCGCGCGGATGTGGACCCGTTCTGGCGTGATGTGCGCTCGGGGATCATTCGCAATGTCTCGGTGGGCTATAGCGTGCGCCGGTTCGAGATCACGGAAGAAGAGGGGCAGGTGCCGGTCTGGCGTGCGGTGGATTGGCAACCGATGGAGCTCTCGGCGGTTCCGGTGGGGGCAGATGCTGCGGCCGGGTTCAGGTGGCAGGATGAAGATGAGGCAACATGCACATTGGTGCGAGGCACGGGGCAGGCAAAGGAACAGGATATGAGTGAGAACAAGGAACAGACCGCCGAGGGCGGTGAGGAAATGGAACAGCAAGCGGTGAGGGGATCTGAAGACCGCGCGGCGCCGATGAGCACGCGCGTGGTCGCCGATATGCCGCCGGCAGAGCAGGCTGACCCCAAAGACATGGGCGAGGAGATGCGCCGGATTGCGCAAGAAGCGATGGAAGGGGAGCGCTCGCGGATCTCCGGGATCCAGGAGGCTGCGCGCAAACTCGGTGTGGCCGCTGAGATCACGGCAGATCTTGTGGGGCGCGGTGTTGGTTTGAATGAGGCGCGGGCGGCGTTGATTGATGCGGCCGCGCAAACTGACCAGGCGATCGAGACGCGTCCGCATGTCCGGATGGGGGAGCAATGCGAGGTCGAGACCCGCCGGGCGGCGGTAGAGGCGGCGCTCTTGCACCGCCATGATCCGGGCGCGTTTGCGCTGAGTGAGGCGGCGCGCGAGTGGCGTGGGATGTCTTTGCTTGAGTTGGCGCGCAGCTTTCTGGCGGCTGAAGGGGTTCGGGTGCGCGGGCTCAGCCGTGATGAGGTGGCGACACGTGCGCTTCATAGTACATCCGACTTTCCGCTGATTTTATCGAGCGTTACGAACAAAACCTTACGTGCGGCTTATGATGCGGCGCCCCGGACATTTGCACCGATTGCGCGGCGCACGAGTGTTGCGGACTTCCGCGATGTGCATCGGTTGCAGCTCGGTGAGGCCCCGCAGCTCGAGAAGGTCAATGAGAGCGGAGAATACAAGCGCGGCACGCTCGGCGAAGCGCAGGAGAAATACCGGATCGAGACCTTTGGTAAGGTGATCGGGATTACGCGTCAGGTGCTGATCAATGATGATCTGGGGGCGTTTACACGGGTGCCAGCACTCTTCGGGACGGCCGCGGCGACCTTGGAAAGCGATGTGGTTTGGGGCGTGATCACCGCGAATGCAGCGATGGCGGATGGCAAGGCACTCTTCCACGCGGGCCATAGCAATCTGGCGGCGACGGGTGTGAAGCTTGATGTGGCAGGATTGGCAAAGGCGCGCACGGCGATGAGCCATCAGACCGGGATTGACGGGAAAACGCTTCTGAACATTCGTCCGGCGTTTCTGGTGGTGCCGACCTCTTTGGAGTTGGAGGCCGAGCAGTTGCTCTCGCAGGCCTTTGTGCCGACGGCATCGGGGGATGTGGTTCCGGCGTCATTGCGCAGTTTGACGGTGATCTCTGAGCCGCGTCTGGATCCGGCGTCGGGGGCGGTGCCCTGGTATCTGATGGCGAGCCCGGCGGCGATTGACACGGTCGAGTATGCCTATCTCGAGGGGCAGGAAGGCGTCGCGATGGAAACCCGGATGGGATTTGACGTGGACGGCATGGAAATCCGGGCGCGTCTGGATTTTGGTGCGAAGGCGATTGATTGGCGCGGGCTTTACAAGAACCCGGGCGTGGCGCTCGGCTGAGGATCTTGAGATTAGTCAAGGCGAGGGCGCGCGGGGCAGGGCAGAGATGTTCTCGTCCCTTGAGTTCTGAAATTTGTGAACGGGCGGTTCTTCGGGGCCGCCCGTTCCTTTTGTCAAAAAGGGAAACCATATGAAAACCTATAGTCAACCGGGGGGCACGCTCACGCTGAGTGCGCCTTACGATGTTCTCTCCGGCCAGTGTCTGAAACTCGGAGCGATCGTCGGGGTTGCTGCCCATGACGCGCTGGCGGGGAGTGAGGTGGAAACCGTTCTGAGCGGCGTGCATGATCTGGCCAAAGCGGCGAGCCAGGCCTGGACGGTCGGCGCGAAAATCTATTGGGACGACACCAATAAGCTCACCACGACGACGGCGACAGCGAATACGTTGATTGGTGTGGCTGTGCTGGCTGTGGCCGGTGGCGCTGGTGATGTGATCGGCCGGGTCAGGTTGAACGGATCGTTCTGATGTCAGTGTTTGCAGCCGCCTTAGGGCGGCTTTTTGCTGACCCCAACCTCTCGGTGGAAATTTGGCATCGGGATATGGAGGGTCGGTTTGTGCGGGCGCGGGGGATTTTGCGCCGTCCAGACGAGATGACCGAGTTCGGGGCGGCGCGCCTTTTGTCGGACACCACCCGGATCGATGTGCGGGTGGCGGATATCCCGGCCCCTCGGCCGCAAGAACAGATTCTGATCGGCGAAGAAACCTTCCTGATCCAAGGTGAGCCGCGTCGGGACCGCGAGCGGCTTGTCTGGACGATTGAGCTGGCCCCCGCGTGAAACTTAGCATCGACATCAGCCCGGATCTGGTCGCGGTCATGGCCGCGGAGGTCAAAGCTGGCGAAAAGGCTGTCAGCGCTGCCATGCGGGAAGCGGGAACCGGTCTCAAGACCGCCTGGCGCGGGCAGATCACCCAAGCGGGACTTGGGCGGCGGCTGGCAAACTCGATCCGGAGCCAGACCTATCCGAGGTCAGGGGAGAGCCTGAACGCTGCGGCACTCGTCTGGTCGAAGGCGCCGGTTATCGTCGGCGCTCATGACACAGGCCCGCTCATCCGCTCGCGGGACGGGTTCTGGCTTGCGATCCCAACGCCAGCGGCCGGCAATGGCACGCGCGGCAAGGCGCTCACGCCCGGCGAATGGGAAAGGCGGCGCGGTCTGCGTCTGCGCTTTGTCTATCGGCGGGGCGCTCCAAGCCTGCTCGTGGCCGATGGGCGGCTGAACAGCCGTGGGCTGGGCGTGGCATCACGGTCCAAGTCCGGGCGCGGCCAGAGCACTGTGCCGATCTTCCTCCTAGTGCCACAGGTGAAGCTGTCGAAACGGCTGGATCTGGGGCGAGATGCCGCAAATGCGATTGATGGTGTGCCCGGGCTGATCATGGCACATTGGATCGACGAGCGGATCTAGGTAAAGTGCAGATATCCACCTGCCGCGCGCGATCAATCGACTCTACGGCGACCGGATATGAAACGGTCGCAGGCAATCTGGCGGAGAGCACAATGAACATGACACGGCGCGGCTTGGTTACGCTCGCTCTGGCGGCTATTCCGAGCCTGGCTTTGGTGCAGCATGCGAGGTCCGAGACGATGAACATCGAGGGTTTCAAGATGCAGCCGGAGACTGGCTGGCGCTTTTTTACCGATAATGTGATGGGCGGGGTCTCGACAGGGCGTGTTGTATTCCTCAAGGAAAATGGCGCGCCCTATGCGCGTATGACCGGTCTTGTCAGTACCGCGAACCGGGGCGGCTTCATTCAGATGAGGCGTGATCTTTCGAATCCGCCGTCGGCCGATGTCACCGGAGTGCGTCTCGTTGTGCGCGGCAATCTCCAACGCTACTTCGTGCATCTTCGCACATCGGGTACGATCTTGCCTTGGCAATTTTATCAGGCGGGCTTTGAGGTCACCCGCAGCTGGACGGAAGTGATCTTGCCGTTTGAAGCGTTCCGTGCGTCGGGTGCACTTTTGCGAAATGTGCCGCGCCCTGAAAAGCTGAAGTCCATTGCCATTGTCGCCTATGGCCGGGACCATGAGGCTGAAATCGAGGTTCTCGAGATCGGGTTCGTTTGATCCAGACGATTGCGATGCTGAAAAGAACTGCCTGTCGAGACACGGGGGATCACGGTCTTATCAACAAGGCTGCCTTTTGCACGTCTCGAGGACGAGAATAAAGATCCCCACCATGCTCAGTTCTCGCGAAACCATCCTCGCCTCTTTGCATGGCAAGCTTCAGGTGCTGGATGCCTTGGTGCTGCGCAACGCGGTGCTGCCAGAACGGATCGGTCGGGAGGGCGTTGTGATCTTGCGAGATGGGGAGCCGGGGACGCCTGAGGTGACGCTCTCGCCTCTGGCTTATCACTACCAGCATCGGGCTGAGATCGAGGTAATCGTGCAAGTGAGCGAGGGGCGCGATGCAGCCTTTGACTGGCTGGTTGTGAGCCTTGGGGCGGTGCTCGCATCCGACCGAACATTGTGTGGCCAGTGCGACTGGGTTGAGCCTGAAGCTCCGCAACCTGTAGATTTGCCGATTGAGGGCGCTTCCCCCCTGAAAGCCGCGATCATTCCGATCGTGCTCTATTACACGATGGCCGATCCTTTGGCTTAGGCTTTTGCTTTGG
>NZ_JBKFEY010000100.1:0-884 GCF_046507575.1 Pontitalea aquivivens
TGGCAGGAGATGGCAAAACGGTCATTCCGTCGCTTCTCGAACCTGGTGTGTGGACCGGCTTGGCTTCGGCCAATGTCTAGGGGCCGATGAGGTGGAAGCGCGCGAAAATCCATCGAGCTCGCGGCGAAGACATTGTCCAGCCGCATCAGGAAGCCGGATATACGTCAGCAGTTGTGACCGACGAGCCTGATGCAAGCCGACCTGTTGCAATCGGGCGGGTGGGACGGGACGCTGGGTCGCCTCCACGAGGAACTCTACGTGAAATGCCGCGAAGCGATGGACCGCGAAGTCAGTCCGACAGCCTGCATCATTGATAGTCAGAGCGTCGAAAGCGCCGAAAAAGGGGGATACGCATCGACCCGTGCGGGTATGATGCGGGCAAGAAGATCAAGGGCAAGAAGCGCCACATCCTCGTCGATACGGTAGGGCTGCTGCTTCATGCGCTGGTTCATCCGGCCGACATTCAGGATCGCGACGGCGGCGTGCTGGTCCTCAACACGCTGTTCGGGCGCTATCCCTTTTTGAAGAAGCTGTTCGCCGATGGCGGCTATCAGGGGCCTGTCTTCGCCAAGGGACAGAAGAAGGCCATGCCGGGCCTTGCGACCGAAATCATAAAGCGCTCCGACTGCGCCAAGGGCTTTAAGGTTTTGCCGCGCAGATGGGTTGTCGAGAGGACCTTCGCCTGGCTGGGACGCTGCCGCAGGCTGGCCAAGGACTTCGAGAACCTGTCGCGCAACGCCCTTGCGTTCCTCAAACTGGCGTCGATCCGACTTATGCTCAGAAGGCTCTGCTCGAACTAAAAAACTTTCCGGACCGACTCTTACGCTCGAATCGCGTCGAGCCCGGTCATCTCACGGCCCATGATGAGCGTCAGTACCTCATTG
>NZ_JBKFEY010000101.1:0-878 GCF_046507575.1 Pontitalea aquivivens
TTGGCAGGGAGCGGCTGCCCCAGCTCGATGAGGATCGACCGGCACACGCTCTCGACCGTACTGCACGCGGCGGTGACTGCATCCTCGGGGTCGGCCTGGCTATGAGCGAGTGCGCGTTCAAGATCGCGGCTCACCGTGTCGAAGTCGATCACCTCGGACAGACCGGCCAGCTCCACCAGGACAGGGACATTCTTGCCCGCCTCGACAAGCCGCATCCGCCCGCCCTGCTGTTGAACCTCGAAGCCGTCGAAGCGCAGCGCGCGGTTGAGATGGTCGAGCACGGCGACATGACGCTCGGGCTCGTGGATGAAATCGCGTGGGTCAGCGGCTGCCTCAATAATCTTTGGGAGCGCTTTCTCAGCATCAAAGCCGTTGTTGAGATTGATAAGGCACTGCACCAGCGACGGTACGCGGGAGCCACTCACCGTGAAGGCCACATTGCAGGCGCGCATGAACTTCTCGATCTTCGGCCCGCTGCGATAGATCCCGATGGGGGGCGTCGTGTCATGCCCTCCCCCGCCGCTGATAATATCGGCGATCGCATCGATGCTCTGGGGCGACAGCGGGAAGGGCATGGCTACAAGTGATCCTTCGCCCAGAGAAGTGCATTGAATGCAGCAAGCTTTGCATCGTTTTCGGTTGAATAGGCCTTCCTACCAACCTGAACAGCTCCCGATGCCCTTCTCAGGACACGCACTGACCATCCGGCTCCTTCCCGATAGACTGTCAGATTGAACCCGTCCGTGTTGATATAAGGGTTGCCTTGTCGGGATATGCGCCACTTTCGAGAAGGCCAGGCGGCGCGGCGGCGTGCGGAATTTCTGAGACGCGTCTCCCGCTCCCGGGGCCGCTTGTAGTCCTCTTCCATGTGCTCAGCA
>NZ_JBKFEY010000102.1:0-865 GCF_046507575.1 Pontitalea aquivivens
CGCAGTTGGGTCTTCTTCTGGGAGCGGTCGGCCTAGGCTGTGCTACCATACCGTATCTGCCGGTCATGGTCCTGGCCTCATTGCTGATAGGCATGGGCTACGGTTTGATAAACCCGCCATCCGTCAACATGCTCGACGCCGTCGCGATCCCGCGCAACAGGAACACGCTACTCTCGATCAAGCAAACAGCGGTTCCGCTTGGCGGGATCATTGCCGGGCTGGTGGGCCCCCCGGTGACCCTCGAGTACGGCTGGCGCACCGCGCTCTTGGTTTGCGGTGCGATGTCCCTTACGATGATGTTGATGATACAGCCGCTCGCGTCCCGTTTCGACAGAAGCCGGGACCGGACGGTTCGATTGATGGAGAACCCTTTCAGGGATCTTTCCCTGGTCTGGAACCATACGGTTCTGCGCTGGCTCACCCTGTCGGCCTTCTTCTTTGCGGGGGTGCAGTTCACCCTGACGACCTACCTGGTGACGCTCTTGGTCGAAGACGTCCGCCTCAGCCTCGTCGCTGCCGGATTGGCCCTTTCTGTATTCCAGGTGTCGGCGGTGTTCGGGCGCCTGGCATGGGGCGCGCTTGCCGACCTGACCGGCTCCGGCATGCGCGTGCTTCTCACGGCCTATTGCCTGGCATTGGCGAGCATCGTGCCGCTCATCTTTATGACACGCGCCTGGGCGATCGTCCTGATCTATCTCACACTTGGCCTGCTGGGATTGGCGGGCGCCGGCTGGAACGGCGTATTTGTCGGCGAGGCCGTGAATCTTGCCCCGCCCGAATCGGCGGGCAGGGCGATCGGTGGCGCTTTTGCCTTCACCTTCGCCGGTGCTCTGGTCGGCCCCGCCGTGTTCGCAATGGCGCACAG
>NZ_JBKFEY010000103.1:0-855 GCF_046507575.1 Pontitalea aquivivens
TTCGTACCCTTTGACGAGATCGGCGGTCACGCCCGCCCCCTCGTAGGTCAGGAAGTCGTCGGCCAGGAGAACCGCGAATGGGTCATTGCCCACAGCGCGCTCAGCGCAGAGGACGGCATGGCCGAGCCCCAGCTGCTCTGGCTGGCGCACGAAGATGCATTCGACGCCCGGCGGCAGGATGTTGCGTACCATGTCCGCTTGGTCGGTCTTGCCCTTGGCGCGCAGCGCAGCCTCAAGCTCTTGATTGCTATCGAAATGGTCCTCGATCGCCCGCTTGTTTCTCCCCGTCACGAAGATCAGCGTGTCGATCCCCGCCGCGATGGCTTCCTCGGCCGCATATTGGATAAGCGGCTTGTCCACGATCGGCAAAAGCTCTTTCGGCATGGCCTTCGTGGCCGGCAAGAAACGGGTGCCGAAACCGGCAACGGGGAATACAGCTTTGCGAACGGGTTTCATATTGGGGGAGACTTTCTGAACGTCGTCTTGTATTGAAAATGCTGGATTGGTGGTCTTGGTGAACGAAGCCGGAAACCTGGGCGTCACCCGGAATAGCCACCGGTTTGATACCAGCGCCAGGCGTCGGCAATCATGTGCTGCAGAGTTGAGCGCTCTGGCGACCAGCCCAATTCCTCAACCGCACGTCGACTTCCGGAAACCAGCGCTGCAGCATCACCCGCCCGGCGCGGCCCAAAGCTATGCGGGACGCCGTGGCCAGTCGCTGCCTTGCATTCAGCGATCACTTCTTTGACCGAGAAGCCAGTGCCCGTTCCCAAGTTGAACTCTCGGCTGCCTTTGCCCTCGAGCAGCCATTCGAGGCCTTTGATGTGGGCGTCGACCAAATCCATCACATGGACA
>NZ_JBKFEY010000104.1:0-808 GCF_046507575.1 Pontitalea aquivivens
TCTACCCCTAAGCGGCATAAGGATTCTCGACTTTAGTCGGTTGTTGCCGGGACCATGGTGCACCCAGTTCCTGGGCGACTTGGGTGCGGACGTGGTGAAGATCGAAGATAACAGGGGCGGGGATCCCAGCCGGCACAACCCACCCATGGTCGATGCTGGAAGTGTCTATTTCAATAGTGTCAATGGTCAGAAGCGTTCTATCGCGCTGGACCTGAGGGCCAACGGCGCCGGAGCCGTGCTGGAGCGGCTCTTTTCCTGGGCCGATATCGTCGTCGAATCGTTCAGCGTGGGAACTGCATCTCGCCTTGGCGTCGGGTACGACGATGCCCGCAAAGTACGCCGGGACATCATATATTGCTCCGTATCTGGTTACGGGCAGGATGGACCGAAAGCCGACGTGGCTGGTCACGACCTGGTCATACAGGCATCGACCGGTCTGCTCGATCCTATTCCGAACGGTCTGCCGCATTTCCAGGCTGCGGACTATTCGGCGGCGAGCATGGCCGTCATCGCGGTGCTGGCGGCGCTGCGTCGCCGTGACCTGACTGGGGAGGGCGCTTATCTGGACATTGCGATGTCCGACAGTCTCGCCGCCATGAGCGCCATAGTGCTGGCTCCAGGCTTGGCGCGCGCTTCGGGAGCGAGCGGCTCGCCACGCATCGAGGTCTGGGGCCACAATCCGCGTTACAACATTTATCGTACGAAAGACGGCCGTACGGTTGCGCTCTGTCTGCTTGAGACCCGCCTCTGGGACAGGTTTTGCAGCGCCATCGGCCGCACCGATCTGGCGGCCGGCGAGGAGTTGTCC
>NZ_JBKFEY010000105.1:0-802 GCF_046507575.1 Pontitalea aquivivens
GCGAGGCGCCGAAGTCGTCAAAGCCGAAAGTGCATCTGCCCTGCGCCGGAGTGCGGGTGATCGAGATCGGGCAGTATACGACCGCGCCACTGGCGGCCCGGCAGCTTTCGTCGCTGGGCGCGGAAGTGATCAAGATCGAGCCGCCAGACGGCGAGGGCTCACGGGCCTGGCCGCCGCACCAGTCCGGAACAGGCTACTTCTTTGCCTTGAGTAACAGCGGCAAGCGAAGCCTGAAGATCGATCTGCGGGATCCTGCCGACAAGGAACTTTTTTGCGAGCTGCTGGAGCGGTCGGATGTGCTTCTGGAGAACATGAAGCCCGGATCGTTGGCCAGGCTAGGATTCTCCACTGCTCGACTGCAGTCGATCAATCCCCGCCTCGTGTATTGCGGCATATCGGGTTTCGGGTTCGACTCGAAGCTCCCCGGTCGCGGCGCATTCGATACTGTTGTTCAGGCGATGTCCGGAATCATGGACCAGACGCGCGTGGGCGACATTCCCATGAAGCTTGGTATCTCCGCGGGCGACATCACGGGGGGCCTGTTCGCGTTTTTCTCAATCCTTGTCATGTTGAGAGAGCGCGCGCGAAGCGGGCTGGGACAGAGCATCGATCTTGCCATGCAGGATGTCGCGATATGGACGACGCAGACGAATTGGAACGGGGAAACGCCGGACCCATGCGTCCTCGTCAAAACAGAAGAGGGCTATGTCGCTGTAGAGGCGGATACGGGCGCTCTGGATGCGGTGCTTAACAAAAACCGCTTATCGTCACGCGGGGCGATGATTGCTGCTCTGTCCCAGGT
>NZ_JBKFEY010000106.1:0-802 GCF_046507575.1 Pontitalea aquivivens
ACGAGGCGCCGAAGTCGTCAAAGCCGAAACTGCATCTGCCCTGCGCCGGAGTGCGCGTGATCGAGATCGGGCAGTACACGACGGCGCCACTGGCGGCCCGGCACCTTTCGTCGCTGGGCGCGGAAGTGATCAAGATCGAGCCGCCAGACGGCGAGGGCTCACGGGCCTGGCCGCCGCACCAGTCCGGAACAGGCTATTTCTTTGCCTTGAGCAACAGCGGCAAGCGAAGCCTGAAGCTCGATCTGCGGGATCCTGCCGACAAGGAACTTTTTTGCGAGCTGCTGGAGCGGTCGGATGTGCTTCTGGAGAACATGAAGCCCGGATCGTTGGCCAGGCTAGGGTTCTCCACTGCCCGACTGCAGTCGATCAATCCCCGCCTCGTGTATTGCGGCATATCGGGTTTCGGGTTCGACTCGAAGCTCCCCGGCCGCGGGGCATTCGATACTGTTGTTCAGGCGATGTCCGGAATCATGGACCAGACGCGCGTGGGCGACATTCCCATGAAGCTTGGTATCTCCGCGGGCGACATCACGGGCGGCCTGTTCGCGTTTTTCTCAATCCTTGTCATGTTGAGAGAGCGCGCGCGAAGCGGGCTGGGACAGAACATCGATCTTGCCATGCAGGATGTCGCGATATGGACGACGCAGACGAACTGGAACGGGGAAACGCCGGACCCATGCGTCCTCGTCAAAACAGAAGAGGGCTATGTCGCCGTAGAGGCGGGTACGGGCGCCCTGGATGCGGTGCTTGACGGAAGCCGCCTGTCGTCACGCGAGGCGATGATTGCTGCTCTGTCCCAGGC
>NZ_JBKFEY010000107.1:0-797 GCF_046507575.1 Pontitalea aquivivens
ATCCAGTCGGCCAGAACCGACCGGTCGATCGGCACCCCGTGCCGCGCCATCACCACGGCCTGCCGGTTCAGCGGCATGTGTTCCGAATGCTTGGACACGGCGATCTGCGCGAGCAGCGCCTCTGTCGGCCAACTTCCTTCCAGCAGATGCGCGGGGGCTTTGGCTTGCACCACGCCTGTACGCCCCTTGGGGCAGGCGTATTTCGGGCGCACCGTGACGATGACCTGATAGCGCGCGGGAATGTAATCCAGTCGTTCGGTCCGGTCCTCGCCGATGCGGACCATGTCGCCGCAGCCGCAGGGGCACAGGATGCTGGCCGGCTCGATCACCCGCTCGACACGCGGCAGACTTTCGGGCAGCGCCCGCGCCTTGCGGGGCGCGCGCGGCTTGTGCTTCTCGGGATCACGTTCGCTGGCAGCGATCTTATCCTCGACATCCGCGATCTGCGCCTGTGTCTCGGCAATCGCGGTTTCCAGATCTTCCAGCGCCAGTTCCAGCTGCGCGGGCTCCAGTTTTTCCGATTTCGGTCCGAACTTCGTGCGCCGGTAATCCTGAACCTGGCCTTCCAGCTTCTCGATCAGCTCCTTGAGCTCGGTGATGAAGGCCTCCTTCTCGGCCACCACCGCCTGTTCATGCTGGCGCGCCGCACGTTCGACCGAAAGCTCGAACTGAACCGCCGCAAAGGCCTTTACCACCTCGGGCGGCAGGTCAGGGAATTGACTGAGATCGAAGGTCTGCGACATGCGCTTTCCTACCCGATCCGGCACAGAAAGCCCAACAAAACAAAGACAAAACTC
>NZ_JBKFEY010000108.1:0-712 GCF_046507575.1 Pontitalea aquivivens
GCAGCCGACGGTGGAACTGGCCAAGCGCAATTCGCGGCAACGCATCGATCCGCTGATCGAGGAAAGCCCCGAGCTGCGGGAGAAGGTGAAACCTGCCCGCTCGCGCGATGCGGGCAACACGATGCTGTCGAAGGAATTCGCGGGCGGAATCCTGATCCTGACCGGGGCGAATTCGGCGGTGGGGCTGCGCTCGACGCCGGCGCGCTACATCTTTCTCGACGAGGTCGATGCCTATCCGGCCTCGGCCGATGAGGAGGGGGACCCGGTCTCGCTGGCGGAAGCGCGGTCGCTGACCTTCTCGCATCGGCGCAAGGTGTTCCTGGTCTCGACGCCGACGATCCGGGGCCTGAGCCGGATCGAACGGGAATACGAGGCCAGCGACCAGCGGCGCTATCACGTGCCATGCCCGCACTGCGGCCAGGAGCAATGGCTGAAGTTCGAGCGGCTGCGCTGGGACAAGGGGCGGCCCGAGACGGCAAGCTATCACTGTGAGACTTGCGAGCGGCCGATTGCCGAGCATCACAAGACCAGGATGCTGGAGCAGGGCGCATGGCGGGCCACAGCGGAGGCGGCGGATCCGCTGACGGTGGGCTATCACCTCTCGGCGCTCTATTCGCCGCTGGGCGGGCTCTCCTGGGCGCGGATCGCGCGGGCCTGGGAGGCGGCCTTGGGCAATGACGAGGCGATGCGGGCGTTCCGCAACACGATCCTC
>NZ_JBKFEY010000109.1:0-673 GCF_046507575.1 Pontitalea aquivivens
TGTTGATTGCCACTGAGAATTGACCCGGCATTGTCACCGAGATCTGACCCACCCGGTTGTTATGTTCTGCGCGTCATGTTGGCGTCAATGCAGATGTCTCCTTTCGTTTCTTTTTCGCCGTCTCGGAACTGGCCTTGAATCGATAGCTGTCATTTCCGGTCTCCAGAATGTGGCAGCGGTGGGTGAGGCGATCGAGCAGCGCGGTGGTCATTTTGGCGTCCCCAAAGACCGTGGCCCATTCACTGAAGCTCAAGTTCGTCGTGATGATGACGCTGGTGCGCTCGTAGAGTTTGCTCAGAAGATGGAAGAGCAAGGCCCCGCCAGAGGCGCTGAACGGCAGGTATCCCAGCTCATCCAGGATCACCAAGTCAGTTTTCACCAGCGCCTCTGCGATCTTGCCAGCCTTTCCTTGGGCCTTTTCCTGCTCCAGAGCGTTGACCAGTTCGACCGTTGAGAAGAAGCGCACGCGCTTGCGGTGATGCTCGATGGCCTGGATGCCGAGGGCCGTTGCAACATGGGATTTCCCCGTACCCGGGCCGCCGATCAGGACCACATTTTCGGCAGCGTCAAGGAACTCGCATCGATGAAGTTGGCGGACCAGAGCTTCACGCATTTCACTGGCCGCGAAGTCGAAGGCGGACAAATCCTTGTATGCCGGGAAGCGAGCAGCCTT